>CAZSOG010000001.1:0-32298 GCA_964607555.1 uncultured Pirellulaceae bacterium
AATCAGCGTTCCACCGGGATAAATCCGCCATAGGCGGACGGGATGGGACAAGAGCCAGGCCGTGCGCCAGTTGGTTGGAGGCAACGCCTCGTTAGCTTCTCAGCCAAGAAAAGTCCTGTGACAAATGGCGTGTGCCCTGGCTCTCCGATACAATCGTGACGTCGTCCGAGTTAGCCCCCCTGACATGCATTGGGACCGAATGTAAGCGAGGTAGTCACGAATGGACGCTCCACAACTCACTCGCCGTAAACCACTCACCGCGCGGGTCGGCGTTTTTGGCGTTGGCTTTCACGTCTATTGGCATCAGTTCCCTGGCCTCCGCGACGAACTGCTTGGCAAACTCGCGATCTTTGTCGACCAGCTAGGGACCTATGGTGTCGAGGTTATCGACTTTGGCATGGTCGATGACGCGGAATCCGCCTATGCGACGTTGCCACGGCTCAAGGCGGCGGATCTCGATTTGGTATTTTGCGACATGCTGACGTACGCGACATCCGCGTCATTTGCCGCGATCGCGCGCGGCTTGGACGTCCCGATCGTCCTGGTCGCTCGTCAACCATTGTCCGGACTGGACTACTCGCACGCTTCGACTTACATGCAGCTATGCAACGACGACTTATGCTCCGTACCAGAGTTCACCGGCGTGGCCATTCGGATGGGGCGTCCGGCGCCGCCCGTGATTCTTGGCATGTTACATGATGACCCAGTTGCCGACGCCGAAACACGTGAGTGGTGCCAGATTGCCAAGGTACGCCATGATCTACAGCGCGCGCGCATCGGGCACTTCGGACACCCGATCGAACATATGTTGGATATGCAGACCGACCAGACCGCGTTGACCGCAACTTTCGGTTGTCACGTCGTGCAGACGGAAGCGGATGATTTGTTGCGTCTTGAACGGTCCGTGGTCGATGCCGAAATCAATGCGAAGAAGACACAAATCCTGGATCTGTTCGACACGCCACACCCGAAATCCGACCCGATCACGACCACGCTGACCGACGAGGATCTTCAGACCGCCGCGCGCGTCGCCGTCGCGTTGGATAAGTTCGTCGACGACAAGCGACTCGACGGTCTGGCTTACTACTACGCCGGTGAAGAATCCAGCCCTCTCCGGCGGCTCGTAACCAACCTGATCGTCGGCAACTCATTGCTTACCGCCGCTGGCTTTCCGATGTGTGGTGAATCCGACTTGAAAACGTGCGTCGCCATGTTGATCATGGACCGCCTGGAGATTGGCGGGAGTTTTGCCGAGTTTCACCCGATTGACTTCCGCGAGGGCTTTGTGCTGGTGGGCCACGATGGGCCGCACCATATCAACATTGCCGAAGGAAAGCCCGTGCTACGCAGTCTGCTGAAGTATCATGGTAAACCGGGTGCGGGCGCGAGCGTTGAATTCAAAATCAAGGAAGGACCCATCACCATGTTGAGCATCGGTGTCACGCGGGAGGGACGTTTCAAATTCGTGTTGGCCGAAGGGGAAAGCGTCCACGGCCCGATTCCACCGACTGGAAACACCAACACGCGTGGGTTCTTTCAGCCCGACATACGCACTTTCTTGAAACGCTGGGTGGCCGAGGGACCAACCCATCATTTCGCGCTCGGTATTGGTCATCACGCTGAAACGGTGAAAAAAATCGCCGATTCGTTCGGTATCGAAGCGGTGATCGTGACGCCCTCCACCGGCAGCTGAGGGCCGGAGCGCGAGAGGGAGAGGCGAGGAGTAAGAGTAAGATATAAGAGTAAGATCGTTGGGCGAAAGGCGCGCGTCGCTAAATGGTCGGACCATTTCGAATTCTCGTCAATCGATCACGCTGCCGTCCGCGTCCCCGGAATCCAGACTAGCGGCCCAGCGACTTGCGCCGCGACTTTGGCGTGACATTGGCCTGGTACCGCCACTCGAGCCATTCCAACTGGCGGTCCATCCAAAGCGAGAAACTTGCCGCTCGATCCGCGCTCAACAACGGGTGTCCGCTACGCAGCGTCTGGTCGTCCAAGTCACGGACCCAGGCGTGTTGCACGGCGATGTCAGAGGCGAGAAATGGTGTTTTCATGATGGCACTCCTCCGCGAGGTCGGCCGGTCGAAGACGCGGCCAGTTGGTTAGGCGGGAGGCAACAGGTGCATTTGCCGTGCCGGTCAGTCGGGAAATGCGGTCAACAGCGTCGTAAGTTATTGCTAGTAAATCAGTTGTGGAAGTTAACAAGTTCCCTCCTGTTTTCCGCCACGGGCCATTATGTCGTCGTATTGTTGCGTTCTCGACACAATCGTGTTGCGACTTCGAACAGTTATCTGTTGGGTGTATCGGCGCATGCGAGTGGCAATTGACGGTCGGCATGTCGGCGCCCGCACAGCTTACCCGGCTTACAGGCAGATGAAGTGAACTGGCGGCCCTCGGTTTCGCCGAAATCCGCAGCCCGTGGGGGTCCGGGCCGGTGGCTCTCATGGATCGCCTAGATAATTGCCATAAGTCGTGTCATGACAGTATTTTACGAAGTTTCCGTCGACTCACTTCGGGGCCGGTGCCCACACCGGCTTGGCGGCCGCCCCATTTTTTTAGAAAAATCACCGAAAGTCCAAGAATCCCAGGGACTTGCCGAATACGGAGTGTATAGCGGGCGCATCGGCCGCGCCGCACAGGGCGAAAAGGAATGACACGAATTCAAGCAAGTTCTAGTCTGTCGACAATTCTAGGAGGGCGAAGGAAATGATCAAACGAACGCTTTTTGTGGGTGCTGGTGTGTTGCTGCTGGGCGGTCTGCTCGTCGGACGTGACACGGTGAGTTACGTCAAGACAGCGTGGACTCGCGTGCACATGAGCGCGAAGGACACGATTCCGGTCAGTTTCGAGCTGGATCGTGCACGGAACATGATCAAGAATCTGGCACCGGAAATCAAGCACAACATGGAACGGATTGCTCAGGAAGAGGTGGAGGTTGCCAAGCTACAGCGCAAGTTGGATAAGCAAGAGAAGTTGTTGGCCAAATCACGCAGTGATATCATGCGGCTCAAGACCGACTTGGAATCGGGTGACAGCCATTTCGTTTACGCCGGTCGCACGTATACCGAAGTGCAAGTCAAGAGCGATCTGGCCAATCGATTCCAGTACTTCAAGACTTCCGAAGCGACTGCCACACAGTTGCGAAAAATTCTCGCCGCGCGGGAGAACTGCCTGAACGCGGCACGGGAGAAACTCGAGGGCATGCTCGCTTCGAAGCGTCAATTAGAAGTCGAGGTGGAGAACTTGGAAGCCCGACTCAAGATGGTCGAGGTGGCGCAAACGACGAGCGAGTTCAATTTTGATGATAGCCAATTGGCGCGGACGCGTGACTTGATCAACGACATCGCGACCCGCTTGGAAGTATCGGAAAAGCTCTTGAATCAAAACGTACAGCTCTACGACCGTATTCCACTTGAGGAATCGGCGAGTGACAACGACCATATCTTGGATGCGATCACCGCGTATTTCAACGACAGCCCGGATGTTCAGTCCGTGGCGAACAATGGTGGTGCTCAGTAGCAACAAGTGTGCGCGTGGAAGGCTCGGGCGTAATGTCGTCCGGGCCTCTTTCTTAGAGGCAGCAACGAGGCGGTTTCCTGAGGGCGATGGTCCGGTTCCTCGACGATGAGGAAGTCCATCGCACGTGTTGGCACCGTGATTTTGTTACAGCTTCTTGTACCATAACAGTCGGGCGGTAGTCATGTTTCAAAGCTGGCGATTCCAATTACGCGAAGCGGAAGAAGCGCTGCAGCACGGCCAGTTGGACGAAGCTCGCCAATTGTTGTTAAGCGGCGAGTTACAGCGCTATTTGCCGGGCAAGCGACTGAGCTCGCGCGTCGCGGGCGGGCTTGCCGATCGTGCGTGTCAGCGCGCTTTGCAGGGCGACATGAGCGCCGCGTGGCGCGATCTTGATGCCGCTCGGTCACTGATCGGGGTCACCGCGCCATTAATCGCGGCACGCCAGGAGATCATTGCTGTCGCGATGGCCGATGCGGAATCGCATTTGGGGGCGAGCGACCCAAGTCAGGCCATCGCGATCCTCGAGAAACTCGAGCGTCATGACGTGCGCGATGAACCGGTTCGAGTACTGAAACAAGTGGCGCGGCACCTCGTCTCCGCACGGCATCTCGCACGCCGCGGAAAGTTCGCTGAGGCCGAATCGCAAGTCCAGGCGGCGATGTCACTGAAACCGGATCTTGCCATCGCGGCCGACCTGCAGCGTGCTTATCAGCAGCAACTGGAGTCACATCGGCACGCGACCGAGGCGTTGCATGCGGCGATGGCTAGTAACAACTGGACCGTCGCTGTTGGCTTGGCGGATCGAATACTCGAGGGCGCGCCAGACTGCAACCTGGCACGCGGGGCGCGCCGCAAGGCGTGGTCCAAGGTGGGCGCGAAGTTTCGCGATTCACGCAGCATCGGCGACGCGCAATCACCCGCGACCGCGACAGGTTTGGCATATGCCGCCGGGCAGCGCGACGGCGCGGCGATTGCCGTGGCCAGCCCAGCGACTGGCCGGCGATTTCTGCTCTGGATCGATGGCGTGGGAGGGTACCTGGTCTGTCTGGGTGATTCGGTTGAGCTGGGGCAGGCGACACCGGACAACAACGTGGAAGTGCCTTTTCTTGCCGATTTGTCGCGCCGGCACGCACGGGTCAGTCGGCGTGGCGATGGATATGTAATCGAACCACGGCAGACGACGCGGCTGAACGGCCGCGATATTGATACCGTGACCTTGTTGAGCGATCGTGATGAAATTGAACTGGCCCCGTCGGTTCGGCTACGGTTTCGGCAGCCGCACGCGCTGAGCGCCTCGGCACGCCTCGATTTTGTCAGCCGTCACCGCACTCAGCCCAGCTCGGATGGTGTCTTGCTCATGGCGGAATCGTGCGTTTTGGGGCCCCATGGGCAAAATCACGTTCTCTGCCGCGACTGGAAAACCGACGTCGTGCTCTACCAGCGCGATGACGCCTTGTTTTGTCGGGCCATGGAGGCAATTGAGATTGACGGTCATTTGTATGATGGCCGCGGGCAGGTGAGTTTGAATTCCCGCGTGATTGGTGATGATTTCTCGATCAGCCTTGAGGAACTATCATGAGTGGCCCCCCCCTCTCATGGCATGGGAGAACCTGGACAAATGTATGAGCCAGCAGCTACCCTGGAACGTGGCGGGCGAGGCATGTCACACACCACCGCCGGGCAGTTTCGTAATTCGTCAGGAACCGGTCCGATGAAGTTTATCTACTCAACAGGCGCACGCCCTCTGGATGGTTACACCATTAAGAGGGGGGTCGGTGTCGGCGGGTTCGGCGAGGTCTACTTCGCGACCAGTGACGCCGGCAAAGAGGTGGCGCTCAAACGGATCCAGCGCAATCTGGACGTGGAGATCCGTGGCGTCACGCATTGCCTGAATTTGAAACACCTCAACTTGATTTCGATCTTCGACATCAAGTACGACGACCAGGGTGAAGCTTGGATCATCATGGAGTTCGTCGCGGGCGAGAGCCTCAAGGACGTGATCGACCGGAACCCGAACGGAATGCCGCGCGATGAAGCAGATTTTTGGTTCTCCAGCATCTGCGCGGGGGTCGCCTATCTCCACGACCACGGCATCGTGCACCGGGATCTCAAACCCGGCAATATCTTCATTGACGAAGGAATCGTGAAGATCGGTGACTACGGGCTCTCCAAATTCATCTCATGCAGTCGGCGCAGCGGCCAGACCGAAAGTGTTGGCACCTTCCACTATATGGCCCCGGAGATTGGCAAAGGTGTCTATGGCAAGGAAATCGACATCTATGCCCTCGGCATTATTCTGTTCGAGATGTTGACGGGTCGGGTTCCGTTTGATGGCGAAAGCAGTCAGGAGATCATTATGAAGCACCTGACCGCGGAACCTGACTTGAGTGGCATTCCACCGCGTTATCAGCAGGTAATCCAGCGCGCTTTGTTCAAAGATCCGGCACAGCGTCATGCGAGTGTCGAGCAGATGGTAAGGCTCCTGAATCTGCCGGAAGCCAAATCGAGTTTTCGACCACCGGTCGTTGCGCAGCCACGATCAGCGGACCAAGCCGCAGCGCAACCGATGTTCATTGACGACCAGGGAATCGCGAGCGATGAAATGGTCTTTGGACCGGTTGTCGAGGCCGCCGGCACAAGTACGGAAAAGCCGCCCGTCGTGGCGGAAGCGGTTGATTCCGGTTCCGCGCGGCGCGAACCCATTGCCGCCGCGGTCGGTGCGGGTTACGGACGCGTTGTGAACTGGTGGAACACGGCGGAGCTGAGCACGCCATTGAAGGTCGTGATCATGATTGGCGTGATCGCTGTGTTGTTGCTCAATTCCGGCTGGCTGTTGCCGGTGGGATCCGTGCTGTTTGTCACCTATCTGGTTTATTTGGGGATCCGTGCGATCGTCGTCGGCTCGGATGGCTCGACGGCCCGGCCCGTCTCCACCGGGGCGCCGCGTGGGCGTGTCACGCCGGTTGCCACGCCGCGCCACGACGCCCCCCATCGGCACCGTCACCGGCCACGTCGACCGCGCGTTCCCTGGCAACAAAAGGCTCGTGAAGTACTCCAGCAGAAACCGGTCAGCCAGCGTTTGACGGAACTTATCGGTTCGTGGTTGATGGCGACCGTTGTCGCGTCCGTGCTGTGTCTTCTGATTCTGATGCTTGGTGGTCATTCGCTCGACGCATCGGTCGAGACGTGGACCTTCTACGCATGGCTAACGATTTCCAGCGTGCTTGGATCGTGGCTTGTATTGGGTTTGAGCAAGCTCTGGGAGGGTCGCGAAGGCGATGCCGTATTGCGCCGCTTTGTGATGTTGGTCGCCGGGCTGATGATCGGTCTTGGTGCTTGCCTCATGGCGGATGTACTCATGGTTCGACTCGCCGGCCGCGAGATAGCCAACGTCATCGGCATGCCGAACGATTTCGTGCCGTCTGGTATGTACGCCGCCGATGGGACCCCGTTCCTGACGGCCTTTCTAGCATATTTCGCGGCATTATTCCTGGTCCTCAGATGGTGGCGGCAAGCCGACCCGTTACGTAAGACTCGATTCAGTTTGTGGGCGACGATTGTCTGTATGTTCTGGGCCGTCGTCATTCCCTGGCAGATTCCGTGGGGGTTGTTATTGGCGGCAACGATTTCCGTTGCCGTTCAGCTTTCGGCACCATGGATGCCCTCGGTCGAGCGTACCCGAATTCGCCGTGAAGCACTGGAGGTGTGAAGATGATGACCGCATCTCTGATCCTGGTCATTCCGATACTCTGTCTCGTTGTTGCCGTTTGTGCGTTCCTGGGCGACCGGATAGCGCGTCATGGCTACCGCGTGATCGGCATGGGAATCAACCTGTGCGGATACGCGGCTTTGGTGGCCGGCGTTCTTCTGGTCATTTCATGGATGGGATTCGCGCGACACCACATCCGCGTGCACATCCCACATGTTACGGTCCTTCGTCATGCTTCTCAGCAAGACTCGGACACTGTCAGGGGCCGAGCCAACGACGACCCCGTCAATGCCAATTCGGACAAACCCGCTAAATCGGCGGACCGCCCCGTAGGCAGCGGCAGCTCGATTCAACCAACCGGGACGGGCGAAGAGAAAGAATCGAGCAAGCAGAGCGTGCCGGAAGAAGCGGCGACCGGGAAACCCGTTGCTGCCGACAGTGATCGGGCGGAAACCAAGAAGAAGGACACGCCTGCCGCCACCGGCAAGAGTGGGCCGGAACCGACGAGCGCACGAGATCTTGAGCTGATGCCGCACGCCTTCATTGATTTTGATGCGCGCCCGGCGTGGGTCGAGAGCAAAGAAGAGGATCTCGGCCCCGTCCATCGGATCGCGGTTTGCTCGGGACCGTTCATGCGCGTCCGGGAGGCTCGTGATGAGCTATCCAAACAACTGAAGATCGAGACCGATCGATACATCAACAAGTTGGTCGACAATCCACGGGCGGCGGCCTGGCTTGACTATGACGAGACGGAGATTCGGACGCGTTTCGTCGCGCCCGAGTGTTTTTACGACGAAAAAGTGGTTTCGCCGTCATTTGGAGTAATGCAGCAATCCCATGCGTTGCTGCAATTCGGACCTGATTTTCGCCAGGAGGTGCAGGCCCGCTGGGACGGGCTGGTTGCGCGCGGCCGCTTGACCGAAGTTGGTGGCGTGGCGGCGGTTATTTTGGGAATCCTGGCCATTCTCTTTGGGTATTTCCAGTTGGACACGGCCACGCGCGGTTTTTACACGGGCCGCTTGCGATTTGCCGCGGCAGTAGCAATACTGGGACTTATCGGCGCGAGTGTTTTCCTAGCCCGTTCGATCCCATGGTTTTGGCTCTGACCCACCGAGGCACGATCGATGTCACACCGGCGCGGTCCTTGGATCAACCCAATCTATGCCCGACCCACTTGATCCCGACAGTCTGCTTGTCCAGCGCATCCGGCAAGGTGATACGGACGCATGGGGCGACTTGATCTCCCGATATGAAGGCCGCTTGCTGGCGTTCGTCGAGAGTCGGATCGGCCACCGGGGCGCGTCCGAGGACGTCGTCCAGGAAGCATTCATCGGTTTTCTGACGAGTTTGCCCAACTACGACGGCCGCCGGCCGCTGGAAAGCTACCTCTTTTCGATCTGTGCTTATAAACTGACCGATCACTTGCGGCGTGAGGGCCGGCGCCCGCGCATTCCGCTTTCGTCGGGCAGTGACTCGGGTGGCCAGTGGCAGCTGCCGAGCAGTGATCGGGCTGCCAGCAGCATCGCCCGGAGCGGCGAGCGTCATGGTCTGGAAGAACGGGCCTTGATCTCCGCAATGCGCGAGCAGATCGTCCGCTGGAAAAAAAGGGGCGATTGGACAAAACTGAAATGCATCGAGTTGATTTTCGTTCGCGGCTGGGCGAATAAGGCAGTCGCGGGAAAACTGCGGATCACCGAACAGCAAGTCGCCAATTTCAAGTTCGATTTCATCGCCCGTACCAAAGCCATCGTCCGCCGGCAGGGTCTTTCGGAAGATGTCTTTCCCGAGCTGTATCGGTCGGAAGAAAAATGAAGGAACACACACCGTGCGGGTACCCCCGAAAAACGTAACACATGCATTGTGTGCCGCATCGAGTTGTCATGAAAGCAAAGTTCACCGAACTTGAATTGGAAGCCTACCTGGACGAGGCACTCGCGCCACCGGACATGGCGGCGATCGAGGCCGAATTGCGGCACTCGCACGAGTTGGTCGAACAACTCGCGGCAATTAATTCACGACGTGATGCCGGCGTGCATTCGCTCGGCGAGATCTGGCGCCGGCATCGCATGAGCTGTCCAAAGCGCGAACAACTTGGCAGCTTTCTTCTCGGCGTCCTCGAACAAGACGAGGCCGATTACATCCAGTTCCATGTGGACGTCGTGGCATGCCGCGCTTGCCATGCGAATTTGGAGGATCTGAAACGGCGCCAGGCTGAATCACAGGACTCAGTCGTCGTTCGTCGCCGCCGTTATTTTGATTCGAGTGCCGGCTATCTCCGCCAGGATGAGACCTGAATGCCATGCTTCGGCTCCCTCCAAAACTGACCATTGTGAAACCCGGCTCGCCCGGACCTCTTGAATCACACCAATAAGGATGCATCATCATGACGCGAAGACTCGGCTTGGCAGTTGTCACTTCATTGTTTCTCTTGGTGCCGATCGGTGCCCATGCGGCAGCACCGCTGAAGGCGTTGATTGTGGATGGCCAAAATAACCACAATTGGCGTGAGACCACACCCATTTTGAAGCAGCTTCTGGAGCAGACCAAGTTGTTCACGGTCGATGTCGCGACGTCGCCGCCCAAGAACGCGGATATGAGTGGCTTCAAACCCTCGTTCGCGAAGTACGATGTCGTTGTCAGTAACTATAACGGCGACCCGTGGCCCGCGGCAACAAATCAAGCACTGGTCCGCTTCGTCGCGGGTGGCGGTGGATTAGTGAGCTATCATGCGGCCGACAACGCTTTCCCGAAATGGGAAGAGTATAACAAGATGATCGCGATCGGCGGCTGGGGTGGCCGGAACGAGGCCAGCGGCCCCTATCTGCGCTGGCGCGACGGGAAGGCTGTCCGCGTTCAGGAGCCGGGCAGGGGCGGCGGGCACGGCCCGCAACACCCATTTCAAATCGTCGTTCGAGATCCTGATCACCCCATCATGCGCGGCCTGCCGCCCGTCTTCATGCATGCCAGCGATGAACTTTACAGCTGGTTGCGTGGACCGGCGGAGAATGTCGATGTGCTTGCCACCGCCTTCTCCGATAAGAAATTCCGTGGTAGCGGTGAACACGAGCCGATGCTCATGGCGATCAAGTATGGCAAGGGACGCGTGTTTCACACGACACTTGGCCATGCCAAGTCGCAATGCCATTGTGTCGCGTTCATTGTCACATTTCAGCGTGGCACTGAATGGGCCGCAACCGGCAAGGTGACGCTGCCGATTCCCGATGATTTTCCCGGTCCGGATGCTCCGGTCGTGCGACCCGATAGTCGTAACTGAAACATGGCGGAATTGCCACGCAATCGCGGTCGAATCGTCCCGCGTCGTTGGCGGTTTCAAAGGAAAGGTCGTGTTAAGAACGGTAATTGTGGTTGTGTTTCAACCGCTCCGATTCTACCGGTTTGTCCCGCCGCGAGACTGCGGTCGAACGTGGTTCCAGACCGGAAAAGGCGTTAGGGATTTCAACAGCGATGATCATGTTTGATGATGGCCAACCGGTGCCGGAAGATGAGGATCACCAGGATGCGGTTGATGAACTCAATCAGCAACTGCAAGTGGTATCGAACGCGTACAATGCGGCACCGGACCCCGAAATGGGCAATTTGTCGCCCGAGCAAGTCACGCACTTGATCTATGCGCCGTGGGGTGAGCCCGGTAGTCCAATCCAGTTCCACACCAATATGCCGCTAGCGGATCTTGATAAGAGCGAGTTATTCGTTTCCGTACGAACAATGTTGCTTGCCGTGGTGGAGCGTGGTGGTGTCAAAGCCACCGCGAGCAAGAATTTGACGCGTCGCTTCGTCTCGGAAATGATGGAGATCCTGTTGACCGAGGAGCAGCGGGAAGAAATCTACAAGTATCGGAAGACGATCAATGAAAAGGATGTCTGGCCGGTGCACGATGCACGTGTGGTTGCACAGGTTGCCGGCATGCTTCGACTCAACAAAGGGAAATTCGTTGTGCCTGCAAAGTGGACTTCGTTATTGACTCCCGAGCGGGCTGGTGAGCTGTTTATGCGACTCTTTAAGAAGCACTTCACGAAATCTAACTTGGCTTATTTCGATAACTTCCCCGAAGTACGTTCGATCCAGTCTTGTGTGGGCTATACGTTCTACCGATTGGGAATCGTCGCGACAGATTGGCACGACGTGGAGGATTTGCCCGTTGCAACGCTATTGCCTGCCGTGCGAATTGATATTGAGGACCAATTCGGTGGCCACCCATTCGTGACGGTGAACCGTCTTTATGTGTGGCGAATTCTCATGCCGTTGATCCGATGGGGACTTCTGGAAGGTCGCTATGAACACCGGGAGAGCAAGCACGTCAAGTCGCTGGTGAGCATCCGCCCAACCCCATTGTATGGAAAGTTTTTTTGTTTTCACGTCGCGTGAAAGAACAAGACTCCGTTGCATGATGCCATCATGTTGGGAGGGCTATGCTTCGGCCCGAAATGCTAGTGCAGTGATGACTTGCGCGCCGGACGCCGTATGGGCGAGTATGTCCTGGCAATCCGGCTGGTATCGAATATGCATCGCGCCGTCTGGTTGCACATCAGTCAATTCGAATTGCCGTGGGCGCCCCTGCAATCCGGTGCCAAGCATTTTCGCGGCGGCTTCCTTGGCGCACCAGAGCCGCGTAGCCCACGCTTCCGACGGTTGGCTTTCGAGAAGCGGCGCCAGAATGGTCCGTTCACTTGGCGATGTGAAATCGTCCAGCACCCGCTGTGCCGTATTGTCCGTTGCGTCCTCGAAATCGATCCCGCACGGTTGTGCCGCAGCGATCGCCATCGCCATCCCGTCTGCATGCGCGATGCTGACCGACGGCAACTCCGAGATTCCGGAAATTGGTTCGACGTGGGGACAGCCGAATTCATCAGCGGAAATGCCGACTTCCACGGGGTGAAGCGGATGTGGGGCTGTCCGATCACGGAGCCACATCCGCACGACGTCCTTCGCTGCAATGCGCCCCGCGAGATACTCGTGCCGGCGCTTTGTTGTCATCGACGCGAACGACTTGAGTTCAGCTGCTGTCAGGTAGAGTCGCGCGATCCATTGCGTGTTGCCTCGGTTTAACTCGCCACAGCTGAGTCGTGCCATCATGCCGTGGGCAGGCAGCCCGGGCACGGTATATGGCTGTGCGACCATCTTTTCGGCGGGCAGACGCTGAACTTCCATCATGCGCCGTGAGTGCGGCAGGACAATGTCGGACCACCCGCGAATACGCATCCATGCGAATCCGTCGCCGTCCTGAACCTCAATATCCGCTGTGATGATGTGGGCCTTGCGATCATATCGCGTGACTTGAATACGCACCGGGATCTTCAGTCCGCGGGCCGGCGATGGGCGGTATAGCTCGAGCTTTTCAATACCGATCGGTAGGACGTGACAATCATGTGCTTGTGCCCAGCAACCAACCAACTGGCCGACGCCGTCAATGACCGCCGGGTCGGTCAGCAGTTCGGGGTTGCGGACCGATGCAAAGAGGTCATGGCGTGGCAACGTCGACAGCGTGCTGTCAAGTCCAGAATCGCCCAGCTTACCGAACGCGGTCACGGACTGAAAACGCGGCCCGTGAAACGTATATCTTTCGCCATACAGCTGATCCCAACGGCACGGCCACGGACGCGTGCCGGCAATCGGCGCGAAAGTCAAGTCGACCTCCTGTTGGTATTGCGCACCGAACAGCAGTGTCGCGCTGGCACAGAGTCGGTCCGCACAATGCACTCTGGCCTGGACACGGCGCGCCTCGCGATCTCCATCTCCGTTGACCCAACGCGCTTCGACACGGACATCGACCTCCGGTACATCCTCGAACCAGATCCAATGCAGGGCTTTCATGTCTTCAATACCGATAAGGCCCAATCCAGGCGCTAGATAAGCCGACGTTTCCGCCGCCAACTCCATGGTCATGACCATCGGTAGTACCGGCAGGCACTGGTCAAGTGGCTTATGGCCGACGGCGTTCACGAAATAATGGTCATGAAGATAGAGGTCCTCATCCAGCGTGAAGCGGCGCGTGACGACGATTTCCTGGCCAGGGATGAATCGATTGACGTTCCCGGTGAATGGAATCCGGGCCGGCGCGTCGGCGTGCTGATCCGGTTTCCGTCGATGGGGCGCCGGCTCCGCGAAATCGCATACGCGGTTTGGTGCGATCAACCACTCCAAACTCAAATGGATCTGCTCGGGGGGCGGCGGACAATCGACCTGGGGCTCATGCAGGTCCAGGCGACGCACTTTGCGATAGTGATACAAGAGCGATGGATTGAAGTGAGCACCGGATATGAACAGCGTGCCGACCAGAACATTGAGATGCGTGATCGGGTCTTGGGATTCGGCATCGATGTCAACCGACACCACGTCCTGGTCCGGCAAGTCGGCCTTCAGATTGCCGGCAATGCTGGCACAGCCCGCCTGGACAAAGATCCGCGCACCGTCATCATACATTTTCTGATTTGTTTGCCAAAAGCGGATTGGATGATCCAGGTTCGCTGTGACCAGTTCACGGATGTTCCGATCATCTTTTGGAAACACGTCCGCGGCAATCGATGAATAGACCGGGAGCTTTGGAGGATGAAGTGCTGTCAGCCGCTGGCCAACGTACTGCTGGCGCAGGTGGCTCATGTGCGGCGTGTGTCCCGGAACGTATGGCAAAGTCACGGCCATGGTTCGTTGCCGACGCAATTGATCGACGGCCGCTTGAATGGACTCGGTACTTCCGCCAAGCAGAACCTGTTTGTGGGAAACGTATGCCGCGACGTAAATATGTTCATTGACCGCTAGAAGCTGCTCCAATTGCGCCTCATCGAGTGTCGCGAATGCCATGCGACCCGGTATCTGCAAGGTCATGGGATCGAGCAGGGTTTGCCAAATACTCGGACGCACCACCGATTCGAAATCGACGGATTCCGCCACGGCGAGGGCCACCAGATCACCAAAGCTTTGACCCGCCACCATGTCCGGTCTCACGCCCAATGCTTGCAACAAAGTCCATCCAAGCCAGTTGCTCAATACGACGCCGATCCCGGACAGATTACGTTCCGACGCGGCAACCGAGAACGGAATCTGTTGTTGATCAACCGCCGGCGGTGGCGCAAGTCGCAGCTTCAGTGATTCTTGCAGCGATGTGCGCAGCGTCGCTGGCGGATCGAGAACGCACGACAAGGGGACCGGGTCCTCGGGGTGCCCGTCCTTGGCCTCGAACTTGTCCAATTGTGCACGGAGTTCAGGGAAGCACATCGCCATTTGCAGCACGTGCTTCGGGTAGTTGCCGATCAGGCCGGGAATGGCCATGCCGGGGAACAAGATAGCGAGCTTGCCGCGCGGTTTCAAAGCGGTCCGGCTGAAATATACTTCGGCGCCCGAACTGTCGGGTGTTTCCTCCACGTCGACGCGTGCCGCCCAATCCGTGATCTGGCGAAGCAGATCGTCGGTATCGCGACTGATCAGTGCGAGTTTAACGGGCTGTGCGAAATCCACTTCGGTCTGCAATGTGAAACAGACATCGGCCAGCCGTGCATCCGACTTGTCCCGTTCAAGAAAACCGCGAACCACGTCCAATTGGTCCCGCAGCAATTCGGTCGAAGCTGCGCTAAACAAAGCGACCTCGGTTGCCTGCTGGTGGGCGGAGTGTATCGGGCGTGCCAGGCAACTGCCGGCCGGCGTACCGACAGGTTCGGTGAACTCCTCCAGCACGACATGTGAATTGATTCCGCCGAACCCAAACGCACTGACCCCCGCGCGCCGCGGCGGGCCGGGGCTCGGGTGAATCCAGGGCCGCGCTTCCAGCGGCAGATAGAACGAAGTCTCGGCAAGCGCCGCGCGTGGCTCGTCACTGTTGAGTGTTGGTGGAATGACTTTGTGCGTCAGTGCCATGACGGTGCGAATCAAAGACGCCATGCCGGCCGCCGGCATGGTGTGCCCAATCATGGACTTGACCGATCCAAGCGCACGCGCCGGCAGGTCGGCCGGTTTGAAAAACGATCGAATCGTCTCCAACTCAACGGGGTCGCCGGCGATCGTACCGGTCCCATGCGCTTCCAGGTAAGATACCGTGTCTGGGTCAACCCGCGCGTCGCGGTAGGCCGCTTGCAAAGCACGAATCTGACCCGACGATGACGGCATGAGCACGCTGGTCTCGCCGGCGTCGCTGGCGCTACCAACGCCCTTGATCACCGCGTAGATGCGATCGCCATTGGCTAATGCATCATGGAGTCGTTTCAACACGACCGTACCGGCGCCTTCGCCGAGCAGCAGCCCGTCAGCCCGTCGATCGAATGGCCGAACGACTCCGTTTTTCGAGAGGGCCCGAAGGTGGGTGAAGACGAACCAGAAAGGTGGGATCTGGCACAAGTGGACGCCGGAGATGACCGCCATGTCACACTGTCGCCCGCGCAGCCGCGCCACGCCCTGCTCCAACGCGATCAGCGAGGAAGCACAGGCGGCATCGACAACATAGGCGACACCGCCCAGTTTCATCCGGTTACTCATGCGGCTTGCCACGAGGTTCGGAATGCAGGTCGACAAGCTGTCCGGCGAGTTGGGTGGCAAGCATGATCTGAGCTGCGTTTCAATGTCATCCAGTTCCGACGAATCGAGTTCCGGAAATCGCTGTCTCAAGAACGGCTTGACGCGGAACAACGAATCCACACGCAGAAACACCTCGGCCATCTTGGCGCTCAGGTACCCGCCGCGACCGACAATCGCGTCAGTTCGTTCCCGTATTGGGTCGTCATCATCAACGCCCGCATCCTTGAGTGCCGCGTCGGCAATATGCAGCAGCACGAACTGATCGGGATCCGCGTGTTGCAGGACATTTGGCATGATTCCGAAGCGGCGTGGATTGAACCCGATGTCGCGCGGTATGAAGCCACCACGAGTGCAGACAATCCGTACCTCGTGACCTTCGGGCAAGTTGTAAAACAGATCACTATTCCAGCGATCCGCGGGGACGTCGGAAATCGCGTCGACCTGATTGACGTTGTTGGCCCAATAGCTGTCCAAATCGCGCGCGCCGGGAAAGACGCACGCCATCCCGATTACGGCAATGTCCCGATTTTCGGCAACCGGTCCGTTCATGGTGACATACCCAGTCTGCGCTGCGCGATTTCGCGAATGCTGCAACCAACCACGACTTCGGCGTACTCGTCCTTCGGGAAATTCAGTTCCGCCAGGAATGCGTCGGCGCCCATGGCGGCGGGGATTACTTGAATCCGCATGGCCGCCCAGACGGAGGCAAGTGCGGGAGTCACCAAACCACGGTCCCAAGGGCCCCAGTTAATCGCGACGACCCGAGCGGGCCAGCGTGTATTGAGGTCATCCGCTAATTTGTTGAGGTACTCGTTGGCCGCGCAGTAGTCACATTGCCCCGGATTACCGAAACGCGCGGAGACCGACGAGAAGAAAACAAGAAACCGCAACGTTTCGACCCGCAAGTTCCGCGCGAGCACCTGCGCACCATCGATTTTTGTTCGGACGACGTCGGTGATGGAGGACATCGTTTTGGATGAAATCAAACGATCATCGGTCACGCCCGCACCGTGAATAACGCCGTCAATGCGCCCATACTTGGCATAGACCGCGTCGATCATGGCAGCGAACCGATCGGTATCGCGTACATCCACGGCATGGTACTCGACATCTGTTGCGTGCTGCTCAAGGTAACGCAGAGTCGCCTTCACTTCCTGATCGGGAGTGGGACGCGGGGTACCCTTCCGGGTCCGTATCGCGTGGGTATGGTCGTCTGGAGGCAAGTCGTTGGGACGCGGGGATTCACTCGCGAGCGCGGACTCCTCCAACGATGTTCGACCAATCAAGATGAACCGGCAGTGGTATGTTTCCGCGATTCGTTTCACGACCTCGGCCGTTATCCCACGCGCGCCGCCGGTGGCCAGGATAACGGCGTTGCTATCGAGCAAGGTGGTCCGCCGCGCGTCGGAGTTCGGCGATGTCGGGCGCAGTTCCGGCGTCCAACGCCCGTGTTGTGTCAGTCCGACTTCCGTCGATGTATCCCCCGCCATCAGCTCCCTCAAAATGGAATCCATGAGCCACTGGGGGTCTGGATCAGGTTCCACATCGATGTTCTTGACCAGCGTTCCCGGCCATTCGCAACCGACGCTTTTCATCAGACCGACCGAGACTGCCTGGGCAAGCGGCAGGTCGCGGCCGCCACCAATTCCAAGTTTTCCGCCCAGCGATGTGACATTGATCAGTTTGCCGCCACCTTGCGCCAGACTCCCGCGCAACTCGGACTCAAATTCGCGCAGTAGATGATACTGACTTGCCATGAGATCGAGGGCCACGCCGGTATCATTCATGCCGGCGGTCGAGAACGGCTTGGACAAGGGCAGCAGGTTCAGCAGGCCGGCGATCTGAACTCTCTCGTCCCGCAACAAGCGATGTAGATGGGAAATCGATTCCGCCGAGGAAACGTCCGCCACGAATTGACTCGGCGCGATACGGCCCGTGTCATCGCCCGCGACGACATGGCACAATTTCGGTCCCGTGCCTCCAACGCTCGCCGACCACGCCATCGCCGCGTCCGATATCCGTCCGATCACAAGCAACGCATGGTCGCGGGGCCACCGCCACGCGGCGTTGTCCCCATGCTCCAACGGAGCCTCCACGGCCTGGACCACCAGTCGCTCGATTGGATCAACCGCCGTTGCCGCGCGATCCTCAAGAAGTCGTTGCGGTTCCCGGGCTTGTGATGGAACCTCCATGGCCTCGATGCGTTCGGTCTCGGACCCCGTACCGTGCCGATTCGTTCCAGCGTTCGCGATATAACGCGCACGCTCTTCCGCGTAGGCCTCCACGATATCGTGGATGGTCTTAAGATTCGTAAAAGTCATCAGCAATTCTTCATCACTGCGATCTTGACGCATCATGAAGGAGCAATAATCAGTGAGCCCCGAGAAGATTTCGATCCGCTTGATTGAGTCTATGCCAAGGTCTGCTTCCATCAAAAGAGTTTCATCGAGCGTGTCTTCCGTATAGCCGGTCCGGTCGCTGATGAGGTCCAGGAGGACCCGGCGGAAACCTTCGACAGAGAGGATCGAGGACGGCGCGCCGCCCGTTGCTTCCCGGGAGACTTTAGTAGCTTCCAGCATTGATCCTGGGGCGTTTCCGGGGGCTGGGGATGCCTGGTTTCCATTGGGTGTTTTGCCATCTGGCACGGTCGACTGGATCGGTGGTAGCGTTGGCGCGGGTGGGACACGCAGCGGCATGAGTTGCTCTGGCGTCTTCGCCACGGTCGCTGCCGGATTGTGCCGCGCCGAACCATTTCCATCCTGCAGGTAATCGAGATATCGTTCCTGCAATCGTAGAAACTGCTGGTGCGTTTCCTGTTGGCTTTGCTGCAGTTCAAGCCAGCACGCAAGATTCTCTTGAATGGGATCCCCCGGTGTCCCCGCATGTGCCCAGCCGCCGCCGCGGACCGGAGACATCGGTTCGCTTATCGACGCATCGTTGGAAGCGGCGTTCGCGGACGGAACATTGCCGAAGTCGGCTTTCGATGGCGCTTCCATGTCTTCGGTCAATCCCGAGATCTCTCCGGCGCGACGTTCGATTCGTGATGGCTTGGATGCGTTGGGTTCTTGTTCAGCATTCATTTTGTGTCTCGATCGTTGCGGTGTTCCGTCGTCTGTATCGACCGTCACGGGCAGCGCCGAACGGTCGCTCGCCGCGCGCTCGCGCGGTACCTGCCGGCGCGCTCGCGCTCCGGAGAGTATCCAATGGGACTTGTTCGGCGCGTTGTTCAAGCGATCCAGGGCGATCGCTTCCTCAACCGACTGAATCGTGGGCGTGCGGTCGGCAAACCACGGTTCACAACGAACCGGAAGGCCAATCGCGAACGACTGCGCCAGAAGATGTGCCAATTGCGTGACGCCGTGTCGGCCGTCGATATCCAGAGCGAGTGTTTCGCAAGACGTGTCGTTCACGATATGACGAACGAAACTCGTCAACGTGGTGCCCGGTCCGACTTCGATGAAGACGCGTCCGCCGGCAGCCCAGATCGTGCGAACCTCTTCCGTGAAACGCACTCGTTCGGTCAATTGGCGGACCATCAGGGAACGGATATCGCGGGCCCGATCCGGAAAGCGCGCCGCGGTAACGTTGCTAAAAATGGGAATCGATGGTGGCCGAATGTCAACGCGATTCATGTGGCCGGCGAACTCATCTGCCGCCGGTTTGAGTTCAGTGGTGTGAAACGCCGCGGTCACGGCGAGTCGCCGCGCTCGGAGTCCAAGATCGGAGAACTTTCGCACGGCCTCGTCCATGAGTTTCAAAGGCCCGCCGATCACGGTCTGGTTCGGCGTGTTCGCGTTGGCGATGGACAGCGGCGATCGCCACTGGCGCAGGTGTTCGCTGACCGTTTCTTCGCCGGCCATGACGACGGCCAAACCTCCCTTGCTCGATCGCGTCGTGTTGGCGACGATCGTGCCGCGTAACGCGGATAGCTCGACCGTTTGCCGGCGAGTGATGCACCCGGCCGCGTGCAATGCGACGAGTTCACCATAGCTGTGTCCCGCGACGACACCAGGACTCAAACCAAACCGGCGCAGCAGGTCGAGCGCGAAGAGGCAGGCCACACCCAACGCCGGTTGCGCCACCGTGGTCTCGTTCAGCGCATCCTGCTGTCGACGGCGGCTCGGTTCATCAAATGCGGGGATCGGAAAAATGTAATCTGACAGTGGCCGGTGCAACGACCGGCGGAGCCACTGATCCGCGTCCGTGAAGAGCGTCAGGCCGGCTGGATACTGGAGCAGCAGGTCGCGCAGCATATTGCAACGCTGGGACCCCTGCCCAGGAAACAGGAAGCAGACGTCACGCTCGTTTACGGGTGGTGCTTCGCGATAATTCACGCCGTTGGATCGTGGTGGTACCGCCTCGCGCGATAAGCTGTCCAGCACAACCGTGATCTTTGTCCGCAAATCATCGACGTTTTCGGCGACGATTGCCAAACGGCATGTGCGTCGTTCGAGTTCCTTCGATGCGCGGTTCATCTCGCGATACAAACCGAGGGCCAGCGGTCCGATGTCCGGGTCTCGCCATTCGGCCACCCGCGTTTGAAACCGTCGTAGCGCCTCGACCAGCGGCGCGCGTTCGGCGGCAATCCAGAAGAACAGCTCGGTAGTCACCAGGCGTGGAGTGACGATCTGCGCGCCACAACCGTTGTCCTGGTACTCTTCCAGGACGGCATGGAAATTTGTTCCCCCGAAACCGAAGGCACTTACCGCGGCACGGCGCGGATGGTCGGCAGATCCGTGGATCCAGGGCCGCGGTTCCGTGTTGATACAGAGCGGCCCGTTCGAAAAATCAACGTGGCGATTCGGCACGGTGACATTGCCGGTTGGCGGTAGTGTTTTATGTTTGAGGGCAAGACAAGTCTTGATCAAACTGGCTAGTCCGGCCGCCGTTTTCGCGTGCCCAATCATCGATTTGACCGACCCGACGGCACAACGATTCTGGTCGGGACGCCGGTCAGTCATGATGGCAGCCAGTGCCTCGGCTTCGACGCGATCGCCGAGTGCCGTGCCGGTTCCGTGTGCCTCGACCAATCCGATGGTGGCCGGATCAACGGCAGCATTCGCATACGCGCGCCGGAGGGTCTCGATCTGACCCGCGAGATCGGGGGCGGTCAGACTGCGGTTGCGCCCATCGCTGGCGGTGCCGATCCCACGGATCACGGCATGGATTTGATCTCCGTCGCGTTCGGCATCGGCGAGGCGCTTGAGCACGACCGCGCCAACGCCTTCCCCCAAGACGATTCCGTCCGCGGTATCGTCAAATGGGCACGGCTTTCCCCGAGGCGACAACGCAAACACCTTCGCAAAACTCATGAACTCGACTGGACTGTTCGTCGCGTCCGCGGCGCCGACCAGCGCCGCGTCACAGGTTCCTGAGCGAAGCTGTTCGACGGCAATATGCAAGGCGGCAAGCGAGGCGGCGCAGGCCGCGTCCACGACAAAATTCGGTCCGCGTAAATCAAAGTGGTTCGAGACGCGACCGGCGACCATATTGTTCAGGAACCCGGGTAGCGAATCCTCCGTCCATGTCGGTAGCAGCCGATCGAGCGCGCGGATCACGCGGTCTTGCGTGTCGCATGGCAACGAATCGGATGCCCGCAGGTACTGCCGCAGCATGGTACGGAACCCGTACGCCATGCCCAGGTTGTGTGGCCCGCTGACCGCGAAGATCACGGACGTACGATCGCGGGGAAAGGGTCGATCGAAATACCCCGCATCCCGCAGTGCCATGCCGGCCACGTCGAGGGCAATCAGTTGCACCGGCTCGATACTCAACATGCTCGCCGGCGGGATCCCATATGCCAACGGATTGAAAACGACTTCGTCCAGGAATGCACCCCACTTCGAGTAACATTTGTCACGGTCGAAACGATCGGTGGTGAAGAACAGATCCCCATCCCAGCGCTCGGCCGGTATCTCGCGCACGGCGTTGAATTTGGCCAATATGTTGCGCCAATACTCGGCGGTACCACGGCATTCGGGGAACCGGCACGCCATCCCAATCACTGCCAGCGGTTCTGATTCGAGCATGCGACGCGTCGGTCGATGCGTGGCCGGCCGCAAGGAGGCGGTGCGTTTGGCGAACTGCTCGATCAGTTCACCGCTGGCTTCGCTGATCGTCTGATGCAGCTGTGCGATTGTTTGCGGTTCGCGCATGAGGGTTGCCGCGTCCCCGATCATGAACATGCCTTGTTCATGTTGCTGCTGACGTGCGACCGGAACCAGTGTGGGGTCGGGGTCGTCAGGCGTGTTGTCCTGGCGCGCAAGTCCTTTCGATGCCAGGCGTAACCGTCCCAAACAGAGCAATTCCAATTCCATCCGGATCTCATCCGCTGATTTTCCAGCTTGCAGCAGAGTGCGTCTTTGGGACTCGAATTCCTCCGCGAACGGCGTCTTGACGCAGCGCGAGGCGTGGCCGATCCCGGACTGCAACAGAACCGTTTCACTGCAACGTAGCACTTGTTGCTGATAATCCGCCGTGATTGCACCGGTCGCCACGGCCTCCTCGGTTCCGATGTAGGCGCTGCCGAGCACGACCCCGACGTGCATGCCATGTTGAATCAATGGCGTGGCAACCAACGACACCATGGCAGCCGACAGGGCGTCATGAATCCCGCCGGCAAACAAGATTTCATATTCCGCCGGTTCCTTGATCTTCGCCTTCAAGAGGACATCAACAGCCGACGCCCACAACGCAAAACTACTGCGCGGCCCAACGTGGCCACCGCATTCGCGACCTTCCAAGACGATATGACGAACTCCCTGTTTGATCATCGCGTTCAGAATGCCGGGTGACGGCGCGTGGACATAGGTCTTGATCCCATGCTGCTGGAGTTTCGTGACCTGATCCGGCCTGCCGCCGGCCAGCAAGGCAAATGGTGGCCGCAACTCACGCACAACTTGCATCTGTGCGGACAAATATTCCGGCGGCAAGAATGCCAAGAGCCCCACGCCCCATGGTTGTCCCTCCAGCCGCCTACGCGTTGCCCGCAGCAGGGTTTCGATCTCCGGCCGCTTCATCATGCCAAGGGCAAGAAACGGCAAGGCGCCGCCGCCGGCCACCGCGGCGCAAAACTCGGCACCGTCGCTCACACGGGTCATCGGTCCTTGAACGATTGGATAACGCGTTCCATTTCGTCGGGCCAGTGGCGCGGAGGGCGCCAACGGCAGGTGCCGTCGCGCCGCCACGGGCGTCTCGGCCAGCGCCGTCCGGTAGCGTTGAATAACGTGCCCGACCGTAATGCATTCGCGCGCCAATGAAGCGCTGAACGCGATATCTTGACCGGCAGGGAGCAGCGTCGGCCCTCTGGATCCCGCGTCTTGGGTCGCTGCCGACAATTGCATGCGCGCGAGCTCCGTGGACCAGTCGCCACCCAGGTCGCACGTGCGTCGGAGCTCGTTCAGTGCAGCTCGATTATGCCGCGCGAAGAACCGGTACGTACGATCCGCGTTCCCGATGTGCGTTGTCTCACTGCCATCGCACCGCGACAATGCCTGGATGTCGCGCGCCGCCAAAGGCGACTCGCGCGTAAGCCATAATTGTTCGCATAAGAGAACTCCCGTCGCGCCGGCCAATGTGGCAGCCGGTGCCGTGCACGGGTGTATTCCACCACGAATCCAATAGGGAATAGTCAGCATGCCGTGAACATGTTGCAGCAACATGAACGACGAGTGGTTGCCAACGCGTCCACCGGATTCGTTTCCTTTCAGCACGAGGCCGTCGAACCCGGCCGACTGCGCCAACAGTGCGTCGGTCGGACTGTAGGCCTCGACAAACACACGCTTGGCCACGTAACGTGCTCCGGTCAGAATCTCGGCGAGTGGTTGCCGGCGAAAGTCGATGCCCCCAAGTAATAGCACCGGCCAACGCGTCGTGGTCAAACCGCGCAAGCAACGTGGTGACCGGTCCCGTTGCTCGAGCATGTCCCAGTACGTACCCCACTCACCTCGATCGCGCGCGGCGTGCGATAGTCGATCGATGGTTGCCTGCCTGACCGCACGAGAGGCGGCGAAGCCGAGATCGACCAACGCGACCGCACCCGCGCGCACAGCGGCAATCGCCAATCGCGCATCGCATACATGCGGCTGCGTAACAACCAACACAGGTTCGTTCAGACACGCTTGTTCGCCTTGGGCCATGACACTGTTTGGTCCGATGAATAGTCCGGCACGCGACGACGACGCGGATAGCGCAAGAAGTGTGCGTGCCCGTTTGCAGGCCGGCTAGTGCCATTCTAACTACTCTGCGGCCTGCTGGCGAAGTATTTTCGTGAGTGTTTACCGAACTTGTCCCAATATCTTGCCGCGCGGCCACACGATGGGCGTTGAGCGCGTCGAGGAAATGGGCAACAGCTTGGTCATGCGCGCATCTACAACAGATGGCGCGCCTTGATATTCAGATACTGGTTAACAAGCGGCGCCGTCATGTCCTCGGGAAAAACATCCAACACGAGAACGCCCTGGTGTTCCAGATCGGTGAGCACCTGATGACGCCAGTTGAGGATCTGCGCGGCGGCCGCCGCGCGATACAAGTCGTTGCCCTGGAGATTTGAAGTTGCCGCGGCGTCGAACAACTGCCGGTCGCGCAGCAGGATACCGAGTGGCAGATGACGGCGCGTCTGCAGGGTGAGATACTGTTGGATTTGAAGACTGTTCACTTCATCGATCACGTTGCTGATCAAAACAACGAGCGATCGTTTGCGACAATGGGTCGCAAGGTGCAGAAAGGCTAAGTCATAGCGCGATTCAACCAATTGCGGGAAACGGTCGAATGACGCGTGCAGGAGGCGGTTCATTTGATCCATGCCACCGCGCGGCGGAACAAACGTGTGAATCCGGTCCGAAAAAGAGATCAAGCCGACCGAATCGCCTTGCTGCAGCGCGACGTAGGCCAACATTAACATGGCGTTCAACGCGTGGTCCAGCAGACTTAGTCCGGACGCTTCGTTGTTCATCATCCGTCCGCAATCGAGCAGGAAGACGATCCGTTGACTCTGGCTGGTCTGGAACTGTTTGACCGTCAGCTTGTTGCGCCGTGCCGTTGCGCGCCAGTCGATATGCTTGTAATTGTCGTCCGGGCTATAGTCGCGCAGCCGCTCAAAATCATGATCTTGCCCGACTTTGCGACTGCGGCGCACACCCAGCAAGCTTAGCCGATTGGTACGTGCCAAGACGGCGTATTCAGCCAACTGCTTCATATCGGGATAGACGTGTACTATCGAGCGGCACGGGCGTTCGATAAGGCGCTTCCAGAACCCCCAACGGCTACGCACCTGCAGGTAGACGCATTCCAGCACGAAAGCCCCGCGCCGACCGGCGCGTAGTTGGTAATAGGTTTCGCGCCGACTGCGGGCCGGCAGGAGAAAGGAGAACTGTGGTGGCCGAGCGGTAAAAGGGTCGGGACAATCATCACGCATGTGGACAAGAAACGCGCGTCGCCCGCGGTTGCTGACACGTAGCTCGACGCGTTGTGGCTTCCCCAATGAAGCGATGCGGCCAACATGCCGCTCAACGTCGAAAACATGTCCGAAAGGAAGTGTCACCAGGTCGATCAAGGCGAGCCCGACGACGATCATGTCCACGATCAACACGAGGTGGAGCGTTTCGGGCGCGAAGACCAGGAGTAATGAGAAGAGGCACGGCACAAGCAAGCAGAGCAGCAACATGGTGTGTGGGTATATCCGCCGGCGCGCGATGAGCCACAGCGGAACGGCAGCCAGTGCCGTCAGCAAGAACAGGTGTAACATGATCTCGCTCAGTACGTTGTGGATCACAGGCGTGGGACCTCCACGGAACGTACCAACTCTCGCAATACACTATCCACCTGGAATCCTTCCACTTCCGCTTCCGCAGTCAGCATCACGCGATGACGCAGCACGGGCAACGCGATTTGCACGACGTCGTCTGGAACCGCGTAATCGCGTCCCTCGAAGGCGGCCAGCGTTCGAATGGCTTGCATGAAAGCAATGCCGGCGCGCGGCGACGCGCCCATATAGAACTGAGGCCATTGACGCGTAAGACGCACCAATTGATTGATGTAATCCAGCAGTCGATCATCCACGTGGATGTTCCCGTTCTGACCGGTGATCGCCATGATCTCTTCCGGAGATGTCACGGTCGCGACTTCTTTTTCGAGCCGCTGATTGATGTCGATCTGCCGGCTGTGCATCCGTAAGATCGCCGCCTCCTCTTCCCGGGCAGGATAGTCGGCCAACAGCTTGAACATGAATCGGTCCAACTGCGCTTCCGGCAGATTGTAAGTCCCTTCCGACTCGATGGGGTTCTGCGTGGCCATGACCAGAAATGGGCGCGTCAATCCGTGGCTCGTGCCGTCCACGGTGACTCGATACTCCTGCATGATCTCGAGCAAAGCGGCGTGCGTCTTGGCCGGCGACCGATTGATTTCGTCCGCCAGCAGGATCTGCGTGAAGACAGGACCCGGTCGGAAGCGAAATTCCCCCATCTTCATGTCAAAAATGGGGGCGCCCGTGATGTCGGAAGGCATCAAATCGGCGGTAAACTGAATGCGTGCGAACTGGCACCCAAGCACTCTGCCGAGCGTCCGCACGAACAGCGTTTTGCCAAGTCCCGGAACGGACTCGATCAATATGTGACCACTGGAAAACAGGGCCACTAACGAGCCCAGAACGAGTTCATCTTGACCAACGAAGATCTTCGAAATCTCGTCGATGACGCGCCGAAATAGTCGTCTGGTCGGCGTCTCCGCCGTCTCCATCGCTATGCTGCGTTTGATCGACAATGTGCCGATCGCGTCCCGGTTGGCGGCATCGTTGTCATCACTCGACGCGGGTCGTGCCGCCGGTGGTGGAGTGCCCTGCGGATCGTCCAGGAACGTCACTTCAGGGCTCGCGTCAGTGACAACCGGTGGCAGATCCACCTTGGGTGCGGTCTGCACCGTGCCACATTCCGGACAGGTCACTTCCTTGCCCGCGGCATCCGCCGGAACTTTCAGGGTCTTCTTGCAGTGTGTACAGGTCCAACGAATGAACCCATCCGGTTGTTCGGACATGAATGGCGATTGACTCATCGTTTTGAACAGCTCTTTCTGGTAAGACACGAATGTGGTCGGTTAACGTTTTGTTGTGTTCGATCGGCCAGCGTGACGCGTTGGAAGGGATCGGGACGCCCGCGGACCTTGCGCGCGCGACTGACCACTCTCCTCGGTTGCTTGTCTGTGTTGCACGCCGGACTCCCGATACGCGATGGCCCGATACTGACCGACCTGTCGGCGCGCGAAACTCTCATCTTTCGTCTGTTGCAAGAGAGCTCCCAGCGCCTCGATATGTTGTCCGAAATCCGCAATGCTCTCGGAGCTGGGTGCTCGAGCGCGCCCGAAGATCGGAAATACGGAAAAGCAAAATACAAGTCCCAGCACGAACCAGTGCAATGCCATCAGCACTCGTTCGCGTGTGCCCTCTTCAACGACTTGCTCTGGTTCACGATCGTACACACGAGGCCCTCCCGGGCCGCTTTCCAGAAACGCTACCTTGCCGCGCGTGCCGCAAGCTTGGATCACGCGTCCGGCTAGTTTTCGATTTTCATGGTTGATCAACGGGAAGTTGAGCAGAAAGGACCCATTGCTGACCACGAGGATTTGGCCGCCGTTCCAAATGGGTTTGGTTACGCGCGTGACCAAAGGGGTTGAGCCCGTGTACAGCAGCACTTCAAAATCAGGCTCATGGCCCAGGGACGGACCACTCACACCCCACAGTGTTTCCAGTTGTTTCGTTGTGGGGACACAGAGTGCCGTTTGCACCCACAGGTCCGTTTGATCCCGGACAAGATCGCGTGCCCATGGCCCATCGAGTTTCGCAGCCTGATGATAATCGGCGTCACGCTGCATGGCAAACCACTCGCATACCCCGTCGGGTGGCATCCCGATACGCCGTGTCGCATGTATCGCGCGCGCAATGGCCTGTTGCCGCATCACATCAATCCGTTGTTCCGCCGGAACCATCGAACGAATCGTTCGCCAATAATGTTCCGCCGCATCGTAATCGCGCCCGACGAGAATCAACGTCCGGTCCGCACCGGCCGCCAACCACCTTTCAAGGAATCGCTGCTGCGCTTCTCCCGGCAACTCAAAATCATTCGGTGCCCAGAGAATGACGTCATATCGAGCCAATTTGGGTGACAGTCGATTCCACGAATAGACCTTGAATTCCTCCACCTCGAACATCGAGGCAAGCACGCTGGTGCCGTTAACACTCTGGGCCCCGGCGCCGCGCCGCGTGCCATAAGTGACCTCGATTGCCTTGCGACTGGAGCAGCCACCGAGCCACGCCAGGGCCAGTAGCAGGCACCATGCGTAGCATGCCGACCAGGGACGGCCGCTCCGGCCGAAACTCCAGCCACAGCATGGGGCATCGAACCACGCAAGGCGCGGGCGAACCCTCGGAGCTCGCACGCGCGCCATTGGTGAGCTGAAGGGAATCACGTCATTTGTTCCAGTTGTTCTTGGAATGTGTTGAGGCCGTCCCAGCATTGTGCGAACTGCCGGGCCGTGATTGGATGGTGTCCAAAAAATACATCCTCGAATGCGATCATCGTGCGTCGCATGATCACGGCCAGCGGCGACGCAGCCTTCGCATCGCGGAAACCGCTTGTGGAAAAGACGCGCTCGACAGGCCGGACGGCATCCGAGCTTTGTACTGCCGCGCGCGCTGGGCGTGGCGCGCCACGCGGCATGCCCGCGCGAAGGTGCGATTCCAATTCCATCAAATATTGTCGATTCGTTTTGCCACGCGCCAGTCGAATCAGCTGATGCCGATCCAACTCGACCAGCATATGGGCGAACAAGAAAATCGTGGCCTGCGCGAAATCGCCCGCCTTCTGATACATGCGGGCTGTTTCCAGGAGGTTGCGTTCGGAATGCTCCATCGGCATCGGCAGATGATCCAGCCGGTCGCGTTGCGCGAGAAGATCTGTCGACGCATGCGGACCTGAATCGGCCGCGGCGGAGTCGACCCGCAAGAACCACCAGATCAATGCCCCGAGAATACCGAGCAGCAGTATACCAAGCAGGACCCACGCAGCGGCATCGAGCGCTCGTGCCAACCAGGGACTGCCCGCGGATGATCGCGCCGCCGGGCGGTTGGCCGGGGCCCACCGCCAGGCCGAATGCCGTATCGGATCATCGGCCGGCGGCGTGACCTGCACGCGTCGAACCGTGTCCGTATCCGAGTCGTACCACGGTAAATCCTGTTGCTGGCGCAGCGCCCGCTGCCCGGCGTCGATGAACGTCGATTCCATCGCCCTGCCCGATAAGCACGGCAGGACCGCCAGAACGAACGCGGACAGGTTAGCCAACGTGTGCACGGATGCCCCTCTCGCTAAGACTTGATGCGATACGGTTTCCCTCGGCGCGCATCCGCAACTCCACTTCCCACCCTTCATGGCGAATGCGCAGATCGAGGTAATTCAGGAATCGCACTACCGTCATGAAGCCAACGATCAACCACAGCACGATCGGCCATCCGAATTCAATGAGTCGCGGACTCAACGCCCAACGATCCCATAGAACACCCTGTAGTGTCGGCAGTGCGCCGAACAGCACCACCGCCAAGAGTGTGGCATACGCCGCGTCGACCAGCCACTGGTTCATTAGCTGACTGCCACTCGGCGCGTGCAACAGCGTGCTGCGCCGCCCCACTGTCATGACATTTGGGTCCGACGCGCGAAGCGGATTACGTTCCAAGAAAACAATCTCAACCATGAACGGCCGAATCGCGCGCAGAAAACAGACGAACCCCGTCAGCACCAGCATCATGAACTCGCCTAACGAATATTCGCCCGGTTTCATCGCGGCGGCAACAAGCAGGATCGGGACGACACCGCGCATGAGCAACACGGTCCATACGAACCGCGGCAGTACATTCTTGATGTTGTTCAACACGGTCCGCAGAGGTGGCCGTTCGGTGAACACGGCACGGCCAAGCCAGGTGGCCGTGATGATCGAAGCCGCCGGTGCCTCGACGGTAATCAGGAGCGCCATTGCCACCATGAACCGAATGGATCGGCTCACGACCTCATCGGTCGGCGTGTCCGCGAGAGGGATATGGATCAGCCAGCCGATAAGGGCTTCGTTGATCAAGAAGAACGGCAGTGCCCCAAGCAGTGTCGCGATCACAAGTGGCCGGAAATAGGCGCGCATGACGTGCAGGGCGAGATCGAGGATATCGGTCACGCCGCGTTCTCGGATCCGAATGCGCGTCTTATCGAGCTGCATTTAGTCGGCCTTTCCGGGATAGCCGAGGACCACGAAATAAAACATCAGTAGACTACTCGAAAAGACCGCGACCGCGGCTTTCAATGGAAATGGTAACGCGGTCGGCGAAACAAAGCCCTCGATCAGGGCCGCCAAAAAGAATAACAACATGGCCGACCCCATGACAGGCATGGCTCGGTTGGCGGCTTGCTGGAGCGACTTCATGCGTGTCAAGCCACCGGTGTGGATCCACCCCAGGCCGAGCCGCAGGCCGGCCCCCGCCGAGAGGGCGATCGCCGTCAACTCGAACGGGCCGTGGCCCACCACGAACTCGAAAAAATGCGTTCCTTCGATCACTTCGGGGCGGCCCATGTACCCGAACGCCGCGCCGAGAACCAGGGCATTCGTCAAGGTTTCGTACAACCCCGGCACGACGAGGATCCCCCAGGCGAAGCAACGCAGCCCGATGCTCGTATTGTGCTGGATGTAAAAACCGGCCATCTGCAGATTCGCTTCCGCCGGCCGCGCGCCAAGTGGGTCCTTGAAGTTCTCCTCGAGCTGCTGACGCATCGCGTCCGGCATGGCGTGCGCTGACCAGTTGGGATCATAATAGGCTAACAGCGCGGAACCGATAAAGGTCGACCAGAATAGCAGCAGGGCCACATGCACGCACCGATCGTGAAACAATCGCTGTGGCACATCAACCATCAGGAGCCGTCCCCACGACCGAATATCGAATCGGCGGCTACGGTACAGCTGGTTATGCGCGCGCGCCACGAGTCGATGCAGGTATTGCACCGTGTTGGGCGGCAATTGGTACGCATCCGCGAGCGCGAGATCGGCGCAAGCCGCGCGGTAGAGCGCGGCGAAACGCGCGGCCGTTTCGGCCGGCACCCCCACGCGGCGCAGCCGTGCCATCGATATGCACAACTGTTCCAGTTCGGACCAGTTCTTGCGCCGCTGCTCAAGTAACGTGGCAACTTTCATGACGGTATCTGTCCCTTGTCGCGAACATCGGGCCGCGAAACGAATGGATTCACGCCATCTGATTCCAGAAACGTGATCCCCGGATGCGCGCGTTCGCGTAACCGGGCCGCGGCCTGGGCCGCATGCTCCTCATCCTGGTTCCGATCCGCGATAAACAGGCGATAGTACATGGCACATAACAGGAGATCGTAACTCGTATCGCGCGGAAGTCCCAACAGCGCCAAGAGCGGACGTGCCAGGTGCGCCGCGACCTCGCGGCGACGCGCTACCGTGAAGAATTTGCGCCGCTCGGCATACTGGGCCAGCGCCGCGGACATGCTCCGGCTGACCTGTAAGTCCACCGGAAGATAGGAGGCCAGCTGAAAGACGCGCGGATCCTCGAAACTCGCCACCCCATGACCCCACGGTCGATCTTCCACGACGACCATCGTTCGGCAGACAAGGTCTCCCAACCGTTGAAAACGCCGATTCCACGCCATTGCCAGGAGACCGACAAGACCCGTCGGGATGATCCCCAAGCCGGGTCCGCCCACGATGGCAAGCGATATCATGGGCCCAGCGTCCACCTCGCGCAAAATGTTGCGCATCACCGCCTGAAGTCCATTGATGGGGCGGCCGTTCACGGTCAACACGCGAATGCCGAATATCCGCTTCCCCGGAGTTTGACCGTTCATGAACGTCTCGAATATCCCGCCGTAAAACCAGCCAATCAAGAAGAAACTGACAAGCCAAAAGCCAACCCACGCCGTACCGACCGCGATCGAAAAAAGCGACAGCATCCAGAACAACCCAAACTCGATACCGATGCGAAAAATGACATCGAGGAAATACGCCGGAAAACGGCGAAACGGGCCGGCGACCTGGTATTCAAACGCGATATTCTCCGGCGTGATCACTTGGATCGTCGAGTCAAGCTGCTGATTTACCGTGGACATAGGTTCTTTTTCTCGACGATCTCACGTCACCCTGACCTCATTCGTTTTCCCGCCACCACCGGGTTCACCCCGGTGCAGCCGTTCACGACATCTGCTATCAAGGAACACTAATCTTCACGGATCAACACTAATGATACCGCCCTACATAGTCTGCGACACGCAACATAAATCCGGCAGGTCGTAGAAAAGTCGAAGGCTTTGCAAGATGAGGTTGTCCGATATTAGCGATAATTAGCGTGGATTAGTGTTCTTTTTCTTCTGGTCCGTGAACAGTTACATCCCGGTGCAGCGCTGATTCTGCACTGGGGCAGCGTCCTGACCCTATCCGTTTTCCCGCCACCACCGGGTTGATCCCGGTGGAGCGCTGATTCTGCACTAATTATCAACGCTCGCTCCGCC
>CAZSOG010000002.1:0-17962 GCA_964607555.1 uncultured Pirellulaceae bacterium
TGGCTCCACCCAGACCAGCTGGGTGGGGGCCGGATACCGACAAGCCAAGCATTGATAAACCAATAGCGAAAAAAAGTGGCGCTGTCCAACTAATTTCTTATTTCTTATTTCTAATTTCTAATTTTTTATTTTTTATTTCTAATTTTTTATTTCTCTATTACCATCCGGTTCCCACCGGGCCACGACGGCACAGCCGCACGAATCGCTCCATACGTTGACGCTGGTGCGACACATGTCGAGCACGCGGTCGACGGCGATGATGATCCCCTGCATTTGGACCGGAAGACCGACCGCTTGCAGGATAATGATCATCATGACCAATCCGGCATGGGGGATCCCCGCGGCGCCAATGCTCGCCAACAAGGCGGTCACGGCGACAATGATCTGAGTTGCCAATGACAGGCTCCCGCCATAATGCAGCTGGGCGATAAACAGCACGGCCACGGCTTCATAGAGCGCGGTTCCGTCCATGTTCACGGTGGCACCCAAGGGCAGCACGAAGGAGCCGACTCGATTGTTGATTCCCGCGCGCTGTTCGACACAAGCCATGGTCAGTGGCAACGTGCCGTTGCTGGACGCGGAACTGAACGCCGTCAACAACGCCGGGCTCATCGCTTTGGCATAAGGGAACGGCTTGCGCCGAGCCACGAAACGCAGAATCAATGGCAGCGTGATGAAAGCGTGTACGGTTAGCGCACAGAGCACGGTCAGCATGTACCAGGCAAGTGACCGAAAGACTTCAGGGCCCTGCGTGGCCGTCGCGTACAGCATGAGAAAAAACACGCCGTACGGGGCCAGGCCAATGATCGCCATGGTCATCGCCATCATGACTTCAAACCCGTCCTGGAACAGATCGCGCAGACGTTGGAGCGTACGCCCACCGACGAAGATCGTGAAGACACCAAACACCAGACTAAAGCAGATGATCGAAAGAAAATTGCCTTGCGCCAGAGCCTGAAATGGGTTTGGCGGGATCATCGTCTCAAGCTGCCGGAACAAGATCTCACCCAAGTGACCGCCCACGTTGGGCGGCTCCGCGGTCGCCATCCGCAGCTCGCTCCGTAAACCGGGATGGATCGCGTTGACCATGACCAGGCCGGTTATGATGGCCAACATGCTGGTCGCGACATAATAGACCACCGTGCGACTGAACATGCGTCCAAGGGAGCTTGCCTGTCCGAGTCCCAACACGCCGCTGACCAATGACGTGATAATCAATGGAATAGCGACCATGCGCAAGAGTCGCAAGAACAGGTTGCCGAGGCGTTGGGACGCGGCACCGATCCAACGTGCCCGCGACCGCCCAAAGGTCAGGTAGAGCGCCGCGATCTCCGGTTCGTGCTCGGCCAAGTCCGCAACTGTCGCGTAGACATCCGGTTCGCCGAGCCGCGTGGCGTTCACCTGCAGGGTGCGTTGGCTGCCGTCACGCTGCGTGAGATCGATGCGAATCCCGTTGGTCGTATCGTGGGTGGTGATCCGGGTCAACGTTTTTGGCAACTTGTCCGGAGGAATCGTCGATTGCCGCGCGCCGAGATACGTGTTGCTGGCGATCCCGATGGCCGCGCCCAAGACCATGCCGATCAGGATTTGCCAATGCAGCGCGAGATGTTTCATGCGAGCTTCTCTTGCAAACGCCCTATTCGGTGATCGTGTCGTCCACGGTATGACCGGATGGAATCATCGGCAGAACGTGCTCCTGATAGGGCACGCGAACGTCCAGGACAAACGGTCCGTCATAATCGAGCATCTCACCCAACGCCGCATCCAGCTCATTTCTCTTGCTGATCACGGCACCCCCGCACCCGTAGCCTTTCGCGATCGCCACGTAATCAGGGTACCAGGTGGTCGGGTAGCTGCCGGTTCCACTACCACTCGCCTCGGCGTGATGGATGGGACCCAAGTAGGTATGGGCCCGATTGCCGGCCATGAAGCGATCCTCCCACTGCACGACCATCCCCAAATGCTGATTGTTCAGCAGCATGACCTTGACGGGCAAACGCTCGCAGTAACACGTGGCCAGTTCCTGGATGTTCATCTGAAAACTGCCGTCACCGTCGATATCCACGATGGTCGCATCGGGATGCGCGGCCTGGGCCCCGAGCGCCGCGGGCAGTCCAAAACCCATGGTGCCGAGCCCACAACTGGAGAGCCATGTGCGTGGCTCCGCGAACTTGAAGAACTGGGCCACCCACATTTGATGCTGCCCGACCCCCGAAGCGATGATGATCTTGCGGTCGCGGGTTTTGCGACTGAGCTCGGAAATGGCGTGCTGCTGCAATATCCCATCGAACTCTCGATCGTAGGTGAATGGGAACTTGTCTTTCCATTGTTGAATCTGCCGAGTCCACGCGGCAATTTCTTCATGTTTCGAGCCCACGCGCTGGTTCAGTTCCGCGAGCGCATATTTGACGTCGCTGACAATGGGCAGATGTGCCGGTTTGTTCTTGTTGAGCTCCGAGGCATCGATATCGACGTGGACGATTCGCGCGTGGGATCCAAATTCTTCGAGCTTGCCCGTCACACGATCATCGAAGCGCACGCCCAGCGCGAGCAGCAAGTCGCTGTCGCGCACGGCACGGTTGGCATAGACGCTGCCATGCATGCCAAGCATGTCCAACGATAGGGGATGGTCATTGGGGATCGCGCCAAGACCGGTAAGCGTCATGGTGACCGGAATGCCGGTCGTATCCACGAACCGACGCAACTCGTTGCTCGCGCCCGCCGAAATAATGCCGCCACCACAGTAGATCAACGGCCGGCGCGCCGCGCAGATCGCCGCCACCACTTGTTCGAGCTGAGTCGACGTCGCGCGCGGAATCTCGCGGGGATAACCGGGCAAGTTCATCGGTTCGTCCCAGTCGGGGATGCAGGTGGCCAACTGCACGTCCTTGGGCATGTCGATCAGCACCGGACCCGGGCGGCCCGTGGTCGCGATATAGAACGCTTCACGCAGCACCCGCGCGACATCGTTGACGTCCGTCACGAGATAATGATGTTTGGTGATGCCGCGGCAAACCGCGACGATCGGTGTCTCCTGAAACGCGTCCGAGCCGATAACCGGTGTTCCTACCTGGCCGGTGATCGCGACGATGGGCACACTATCCAGCTTCGCATCAGCAATCGTCGTGACAAGATTCGTTGCCCCCGGGCCGCTGGTTGCCATGCATACGCCAGGACGCCCCGTGCTGCGGGCATATCCCTGCGCACCAAAGCCGGCGCCCTGCTCATGACGGGGCAAGATGGTCCGAATCTTGTCGGAAAAACGTGTCAGCGCTTGGTGCATCGGCATGCTCGCCCCACCCGGATACGCGAAAACACGCTCCACGTCGTGGTTCACGAGCGCCTGCACGACAATGTCCGCGCCCGACATCTTCTCTGGCGTGCGTGCCTGGGCAGCCAAACCACTTGATGACGATTTCACGACGGACATGTGCTGATACTCCATTTCGAATATTTTTCGGCGCAAACTGTTAGTTTAAGTGTATCGACACGGGTCGGCAAGACGCAACGGCGCGCCCCGGCGGCGCGCAGACGCGTACACCAAATTGCGGTTCGCGCGGTTAGCTGCTACCGTATGGCCATGATGCAGCTTGCGATTATAGGGATTTTCGGGGCCGTCGGGGCCATTGGCCGGTATCTGGTCAGTGGGTGGGCCTATCGTGTTTTCGGCGAGTCATTCCCGTTCGGCACGTTGACCGTCAATCTGATCGGCTGTTTCCTGCTTGGCCTGGTCGCGTATGTCGGTCAAACAACCGAATGGATCTCCGCGCCCTATCGCCAGGGAGTGAGTATCGGCATGCTGGGTGCGCTGACCACGTTTTCCACTTTCAGCTACGAAACACTCATGCAGGTTCAGGCCGGACAGTGGCCAGCCGCGCTGACGAACATCGTATGTAATGTGCTGTTCGGTCTCGCGTGCGCTTGGGCCGGACTCGTTGTCGGCCAGATGATTGTCGGCTGACCGCCCCCCCCGCGGCAAACTCGCTAACCGTTCACATTGCTTCAAATCGGCACTCCGATTACAATCTCCGCCGTTTGACGGCCCGATCCCTTAACATCGCACCCCCATCAAGCCCACGTCATGGAAGGCGTGATTATGAGCATGAGCACGGAAGCCGTACCCGGCGAACCGCGGTTAAGTCGTTTTGAGCAATTGTGTTACGCGCGGGAGATTCTCCGCATTGAAGGCCATGCGGTAGTGGCTTTGGCGCGCCGCCTGTCGGACGATTTTTGTCGCGCGGTCGATCGCGTCATGGACTGTCGCGGGAGTATTCTCGTCACCGGGATGGGGAAAGCGGGTTTGGTGGGCCAGAAAATCACGGCCACGCTCGCGTCGACGGGGACCAGTAGCCATTTCATCCATCCGGCCGAGGCGGTCCACGGCGATTTGGGCCGGGTACGTGAAAACGACGTCGTTCTGGCACTCTCGTTTAGCGGCGAGACGGACGAAATGATACGTCTTCTTCCGCCATTGGCCGCGATGCGTGTCCCGATCATTGCGATCACGGCCACCTCGGACAGCACGCTGGGGCGGGCTGCCGACGTCGTCCTTGCATTGGGGCCGCTGCAGGAGGCCTGCTGCCTCGGCCTCGCGCCGAGCACCAGCACGACCGCCATGCTGGCGTTGGGTGATGCCCTTGCGTTGGTTGCCAGCCGGATGCGTGATTTCGGCCACGCCGATTTCGCCCGCTATCATCCGGGCGGAAGCCTCGGACGCAAACTCGCCATGGTCGACGAGCTCATGCGCCCGCTGGCCGCATGTCGTGTCGCGCGACAGTGCCAGACCGTGCGTCAGGTCATCGTGCAGGTGAGCCGGCCCGGACGACGTACGGGTGCCATTATGCTGGTCGACGCGAACGGCCAACTAACCGGGCTGTTCACGGACAGCGACCTGGCGCGGATTCTCGAAGAAAAGCAAGACGCGGCACTGGATATGCCAATCGCCCAGGTCATGACGAAACAACCGGTAACGACTACCCCGAAGACGCGCCTCGTGCACGCCATCGAGACGCTGGCAGCCAAGAAAATCAGTGAACTTCCGGTTGTCGACGCCGCCGGCTTACCCGTCGGAATCTTGGATGTCACCGACATCGTCGGCCTGGGAGCCCTCGTGGATGAGACCAGCGGCGGGTGCGCGCTCCATGATGGCGATCGCCCCGCGGAAACTATCCCATTTCGTACAGTGGAAACGACCTAATTGTGAGCAGGAACCGGGTGGGAACCATACCGCTGATATGGCACGTCGTTCGCCGTGTTTCGGGTGACACGCGGGAAATCGTGCTGACGCGTCCAACCTGGCGAGCGCTGTGCACACGCTGGGGCGTGGCTTTCGTGACGTTGTTGGTTGCGTATCAGTTGTATGCGCTGCTTGCCGTTCCGCAAATCGAACCGGTCTCGCACGCCAAGCTGCCGCGGTCGATGGCACGTTCGTTCGGGCAAACTAGCGACCATCCCGAGCTGGCGGCGCTGTTTCCCGACGGATCTTGGGAACGTCAGCTGCCCAAGGTCCTTGAGACACAAGATGCCAAGTTGTTATTTCAGGATTACGAACCATCACCTGACGGACACCTGCGACTGCACCCTTGCACGGTGATCTTCCAGGTACCATCCGGGAAGTCCGGGCGTCGTCCGATCATCCTGCAGTCGCCCGACGGAGCCTTACTGAACTTCGCCGGTCCGCTGAATCTGGCGCGTGCGGAATTCAGCCGTCTGGAAGGCGCGCGCCTGCAAGGAAAGATCACGATATTCAGTCCGCCAACGACGCCGGATGCCGACGACGCGTTGCGTATCCAGACCTCCAACGTCCAGATCAACACGCGTCAAGTGTGGACGCCCAACGATGTATCGTTTCAATACGGCGCGCACCACGGCAGTGGTCGGGATCTCACGATTACGATGGCGCCGCCCGAGGCGGAGGAAATGAGCGACCCGTCGAACACTCGCATGGGCCACCTCAAGCTATTGGAACTGGTACACCTTGACAAACTCGTGTTGTCGGTGGCCGGGACGGGGATGTTCGCGACCCGCGCCGCCGGCCGTTCGGTGCAGGGCGTCGCGCCGGCCGCGCGCCCACATTCCGTGCCCTCCGCGGCGCCGGTCGAGGTAACGTGCCAAGGCCCGTTTCAGTTCGATTTCGAGAACCAGACCGCTTCGTTCGAGCAACAGGTGGATGTCATTCGTCCGGTCCGCCCCGGGCAGATCGACCACATCCAGGGCGACCGGCTAGTCATCCAATTTGGCGGCATTCAGCCCGCTGAAACCGGCGCCAAGCCGGCACCGGCCAAGACGCTGGGCGGGGCCGCGATGCGGCTCGAACCGCGCCGTATTGAGATGGTGGGGCAGCCCGTCATCCTGGACGCTCCCTCGTTTCTGGTCGCGGCCCAGGGAACGCAGCTGAGCTATGATTTCGCGACACGTCATCTGCATTTGGAAGCCCCGCGGCAGGCGATGTTCAGTTATCGGTATCATTACGTTGAATCACCGACGTTGGACTACGAATTGAACGCGGAACCACGGCGACTTGGGCGACTCTGGGCAGCCGGACCCGGCTTGTATCGCGGACAACTCGGAAAACGTGACAAACGGCATGTCGTCGCGTCTTGGAAGGGAGATCTGGAGCTACAACCCGAAAATGGAATGCATGTTCTTTCCGCCGTCAACGGTGCGCAAATCACACTGGATCGAAATGAACGTTTTACCGCGGATCGACTCTACCTGTGGCTCGAAGAAGTGCCCGCCGAAACGCCGTCGACCCATGACGTGGAGACCGGGCCCACGTTAGTGGGCCCGGTTTCGGCCACAACCGTGCCGGTGAGCGCGCCCAAACAACCGGGTTCCAAGTCAGACAAGTACCAGGTGCGCCCCGTCAAGATGCTGGCCGAGGGCCATGTGCATGCCGAATCCACTCAGTTCCAAGGTGACACGCCGCGTCTGGAAACCTGGTTTGATCATGACCGGCCGGAAACCATGCCGCCGACCGAGGCCCCGGCCGGCGCGATCGTACAGCCAGGCGATGCAGCGTCCGAACAACCGTCGCCCGATTCGGGAGTCCCAACGTCGGACCAGTCGAACAAACGACTCGATTTGTCGGGCGATCGAATTCGCCTGCGGATCGCGATGGGGCGTCCTCAATCCCAAGTCCGCGAGGCCACGATCACGGGCCACGTTCATGTTGCGCAGACGGCGACCGTTCCGCCATTTGAGCCCTTGTTGGTCGTGACGGGCGATATGCTCCAATTGGGCATCGACACGTGGAAGCGTGTGACCGTGGATGTCACGGGAGCGCCGGCCCACGTCGCTGCCAAAGGTATGCTCTTGGATGGATCGAACCTGCACTTGTCACAACGCGAAAATCGAGTGTGGGCAGACGGCCCGGGGCGCATGAAATTGCCCGCGCGCCGCGGCGACCCACGCCGCGCGCTGACCGCGACGCCGATTTGGGTCAGCTGGCAACAAGGACTCGATTTCGATGGACAACTGGTTCGATTTGTCGGCCAAGTGGATGTGCGGGGCATTCAGACATCCGAAAAAAGCGAGCGTCGCCATCTCCGTGCCGTGGGGGACCAGTTACATGTCCACCTGAACCGTTATGTGACGCTTGATCATCCCGGCAGTCGAGATGATATCGATGCGACCGAGCTACGGTTCCTTGGCGTCGTGAATGCCGAAAACCAGTCGTTCGACGCGGCGGGACAACTGATCTCGCGCGAGCAAATGCTGATCAAAGACCTGGTCTGGGACCGGCCAACTGGAGATTTCCACGCCACGGGACCAGGCTGGATCGTCAGCACGCGATCCGATCGGCAGCCGATCGGCCCGCCGGCCGCGCGCCCGCCCACGTCGCGCGGCACGCGCACCGGTCAACCGTTGGTCTACCTGCGAGTTGATTTCCAGAGCGAGGTCGTGGGCAATCTGGGCCGACGCGAGCTGGAATTTCGCCATTACGTGCGTGCTGTTTACGGACCCGTCTCCGCCTGGGACGAAGTCCTCGATCCCGATCGACGCGGCGGCTTGGGGCCGCAGGGGTTTGTGTTGACCTGCGACCGGCTAAACTTAACCGACATGGGCGATGGGCATCGTTCCTCGGTCGAAATGAAAGCACTCGGCGGGAGCGTCGTCGAAGGCGAGAAGTATTTGGCCAAGGGCGATCGACTGTCGTACACGCGGGCTAAGGGCTTGCTCGTATTGGAAGGTACCGGCCATGACTTCGCGAAGCTCGAGTACCGTGAAGTGCCCGGGAAACCGCCTTGGACGATCGAAGCTCGGAAGATCATGTACTGGCCGATGACCGGACAGCACGCGCTGCAAGGCATCAAGGGCGGTGAATTCATTCAATATGGTTCGCCGCGCGCGCCCAGCGCACGGCTGCGTTGAGTTTCGTTTGGCCGCGCGCGTGTCCGTCGGTGAGTGGCGGCGCGGCTGGGATTTCGTTCACGTTTGTTACGCGAGAATCGAGCATTGAAAGAACTTCTGAGCGAACAGGACTTACGACGTGGCGTGCGTGAAATGGCCGAACAGATCGCCCGCTGTTACGCGCGACAGCCCGTGACCATTCTCGGCGTCTTGACGGGCAGCATCGTCCTGCTGGCCGATCTCATCCGGCTCCTGGAAATGCCATTGCGCGTCGGCGTGGTGCAGGCCAGCAGCTATCGAGATGGAACAACACGCGGCCAGCTGACGATCAACGCCGACTTGATGCCCGATATCGAAGGCCGCAACGTGCTGCTGGTGGACGATATCTTCGACACGGGCCATACGATTCAAGAAGTCATCAGCCTGATGCGCCAGTTTCATCCGAACTCGGTTCGCAGCGCCGTGCTTCTGCGCAAAATGGGACGTCAAGAAGTGGCGATGGATCCGGACTTCGTGGCGTTCGACATCCCGGACGAATTCGTCGTCGGCTACGGACTGGACTATCGCGATGCGTATCGCAATTTGTGCTATGTCGCGGCCCTTGAGCCGGAAGATCTGACGGGAGACCCTACATGACCGAGCGTGTCGTGCAGATCATCCCGACACTCGACCAGGGTGGCGCCGAAAAGCAATTGACGCTGCTGGCGACCCAATTGCCGAAAGACCTTTACGAGGTGCACGTCTGCACGTTAACGCGTGGCGGGCCGCTCGAAGAGCCGCTGCGTGGCGACGCGATTCCTGTTCACTCGATCGGCAAAACGTGGAAGTTCGACCCGGCCGCGTATTGGCGGCTGCGCGCCTTGCTTCGGCGTCTGCGCCCACGCCTGGTGCATACCTGGATCTTCGCGGCCAACTGCTACGGGCGGCAGGCCGCGTTCAGCGCGGGCGTGCCGCACGTGGTGGCCGGCGAACGATGCGTGGATCGATGGAAAGTGTGGCATGAACTGGCCATCGACCGGCGGCTCGCGCGACGTACCGACCGGATCGTCACGAATAGCCGTGGCGTGGTCGATTTTTATGCCCAACATGGAATCCCCAAGTCGAAATTCGAGGTGATCCCGAACGCGATCGAAGATCGTGCCGCGCGCAGTCCAATCAGCCGGCAACAAGCCTTTCAACGCATGGGGTTACCGGACGGGACGCGTCTGATCGGGGCGATCGGCCGACTGTGGCCGCAAAAGAACTATCGCGACTTGATTTGGGCCGCGGAGCTTCTCAAGGTCATCCGCGCCGATACCCACCTGGTAATCATCGGGGACGGCCCCCAGCGCGCCATCCTGGAACGGTGGCGCAAGCACATTGAAATCACCGATCGAGTGCACTTTCTTGGGCATCGCGCCGACGTTCCAGACCTGCTGCCGCACTTCGACTGTTTCTGGTTGGCCAGTGCGTACGAAGGACAATCCAACGCGCTGATGGAAGCGATGCTGGCCGAAGTGCCGGTTGTCGTGTCCGACATCCCGGGTAATCGGGATCTCGTCACGGACGGCCAAACCGGCTACCTCTTCCCCGTGGGGAATCGTGCCGCCATCGCGCGGCTGACCAATCAATTGCTCGACGATCCCGACACGACGCGCCGCATCACACAAGCCGCGCGCCAGCGGATGCGGACCGAGTTCACGGTCAAGAAAATGGTCGACCGGCACATCACGCTCTACCGAAAAATCCTTCACTCAGAAGAACATCTTGACGAAACGGTGCACGTCGTTGGCCGAAACGAAGATCATCAGGGCGAGCAACAAACCAATGCCGACCAGCGTCAGCGTGATTTGTAGTCGTTCGTCGACCGGCTTGCCCGTCACGCCCTCCGCGGCCAGGAATACCATGTGCCCGCCATCCAACGCCGGGATTGGCAGGAAATTCAGGATCGCGAGGTTTGCGCTGAGGAACGTAAGGAACAGCAAGAGTCGTGCGATCCCACGCGATGCTTCCGAGCCCGCGACGGCCGCGATCATCAGCGGACCACCCAGGTTCTTTGGTGAAAGTTCGAATGTGACGAGTTTCTTTAACACGACCAGCACGCGCGTCAACTGTTCCTTGGTCTCGCGAAAACCGAGCGACCACGCCTCGGACCAGGATTGGGCCGTATGGACACGCTGAAACACAGTTGTCATGAGCCCGCGCTGCACGAAGTAGTAGTCTTTCGACTGCACGGGATGCAGCGCGGCTTTCATCGTCTGGTCGCCGCGCAGGTAGGACAGGTTCAAAACGGTCTCGGGCGGCATGAGCTGCAGCAAGTCGCTCATGTAGGACCAATTCGGTTGCTTGGCACTGAGTTCAATTTCCTTGTCATAGCCGCGTCCCACATAGTCCAGGGCCAGTTTTTGCGCCGCCGGTGTGTCCAACTGGAATTGCGCCGCGGTCAACTTATCGCCCACGCGGAGGCCCGCCTGCGCGGCTGGGCTACCTGGTTGCACGGCGGCAACCCGAGCTCCCACGGCGAACGCGACACCCATCGGCTCGATGGTCACGAGTGATGCGGGACCGGCAGCCGTCAGGAACTGGAAGTGTGCCTCCGGTTGAACTTTCAGGGTCACGCGATCCGCGTCCCGCTGCCGCCCGCGAATTACATCGACGTCGATCGTCTGCCCGATCCACTGGCGAAACCTTTGTGACAAGACCAGCGGATCGCCGACCGGCTGGTCATTGACCGCCGCGATGATATCGCCAACTCGGAACCCCGCCGCCTGCGCGGGCGAGTCGGCGCGGATCACCTCGATGGGACCGATTTCCATTTCCAAACCGACTTGGCGTAGCGGATTCGGCGGAACGATAACGTCCCGTTCTGTCGTCTTCGTCTGGCCGGGAGTCTCGCTCGCGTGCGTCGTACGTTCCACGCGCAGCTTGATGGGCTCGGTCAGATGCCGGGCCAAGCCCGCTTCCAATTCGTCCGACGGTAGATCACCTTCTTCGTTCCCGCGCTTTCGGTCGAACAGTTTGCCGTCCAACCCGATGATCCGATCACCGCGGTGCAACGGCCCTTTTGCCCGGCTCGCTGCCATGTAGGGTACGAACGGATACTTCTTCGACAATGTCGTGCTCGCGGGTGGTCGGAGACCCAGCATGGCAAAGTTAGCAACGCCCAATTCTCTGAGACGCGCGCTGGGTGTCAAGAAAAACGTCTTGGTCGCGCCGTCCTGGAGCCGTAACTTGAATTCGATCGGTTGCGGCTCGCCACTGGTGCTGTTGCGGGCGACGTCCTGCTGCAGATCCCAGATGAAACGCAGATGATCGCTCTCCTTGCCCGACTTGCCGATCTGGATGATGCGAGCGCCGATCGGCGCGTTCGCCGCCCAGGCGGCGGAACCAGGTAGCGTGCCGCCGATCTCGCAGGGCTCATACTTCACGCCCATTTCATATGCCACCGCGGCAAAAATCACGGCAAAAACCAAGTTCATGATCACGCCGGCCGAGATGATCGCCATGCGCTGCGGTACCGATTTGGCCGGGAAACTGCGCGGATCCAATTCGAATTCGCCCCCGGAATCTGCCGTCGCAAGCGGTTCGGTGTCCGGCAGAATGTCCGCCGCGCTGGTGCCTGCCGGCTGCTCTGATTTCTGCACTCGAATACGCTCCGCCTCGCGCTGGGCGTTGGCCGGGTTGTCGTCTTGACCAAGCATCTTCACGTAACCGCCAAGCGGAATAATACCCACGCCGTATTCCGTTTCACCCCACTGGAACTTCGCCAGAGTACGCGGCAAACGCACCGGTCCAATCCCCATCGGCACGTCGAAACCCAGATAAAACTTCTCGCACTTCACGCCACACGCCTTGGCAACCAGGAAATGACCAAGCTCGTGCACGAAAATAACCAGCCCGAGTCCGATCAGGACTTTCAAGATCGTCCAGAGCGTGGTGAGCGAGCCCATGACGGACAGCGCGGCAATCAGATTCAATTCCACCGAGAAACCTCCTCGCGAGCCCAACGATCCAGCGCCAACAGCGTATCGATCGTTGGATTCGAGTCAAATTCATGTTGATTCAGCACGGCCCGGCAAACGCGCACGATGTCCGTGAATCCGAGTTGTGAATCCAGAAACCGGGCGACGGCCGCTTCATTCGCCGCATTCAGTACAGCGCCGGCTGTTCCGCCCGCCCGGGCCACTTCGAAACCGAGGGCCAAGGCGGGAAACCGCTCGAGGTCGGCCGGTATGAGCTCCAGATGCCAATTCTGAGTCCAGTCCAGCCGCTGCGCCGGTCCCTCCCATCGTTCAGGGTAAGTGAGCGCGTACTGGATAGGCAACCGCATGTCCGGTGGGCTCATCTGGGCAATGAGTGATCCATCGCGGAATTCGACCAGTGAATGGATGATAGACTGCGGATGCACGACCACCCGAATCTGGTCGGGATCCAGCGCGAAAAGCCACCGGGCTTCAATGATCTCCAACGCCTTGTTCATCATGGTGGCCGAGTCGACCGTGATTTTCGGGCCCATTTTCCAAGTCGGATGATCCAACGCTTGCGTCACGGTAACATCCCGCAGACGCGTTTGCGAATAATCGCGAAATGGGCCCCCGCTGGCGGTCAGGATCACACGACAGACCTCGTCGCGTCGGCCCGCCTGCAGGCATTGGAACACCGCACTGTGCTCGCTGTCGACCGGAACAATGCGTGCCGCACACTTCTGGGCCATTTCCATGACCAGCGGTCCGGCCATGACCAAAGCTTCTTTATTTGCCAAGGCGACGGTTTTTCCGGCGCCGACCGCGGCTAGCGTACTCTTCAAACCCGCGCTGCCGACGATTCCCGCGACCACTACGTCCACCTCGGGACGCGCAACGATGCGACAGAGCGCCTCGGCACCGATCAGCACCTCCGCCTCACCTGGTGCATCGGGCCATGTAAACCGTGCAGCTGCGTCCGGGTCCGTGGCAATGATCCACCGCACGGCGTGGTCATTGGCTTGGCGGCACAAGAGCCGCAATTGCCGGTGTGCCGATAAAGCCACCGCCGTAAGTTGATCGCCACGGTCCTGGATCACATCCAACGTGTTGCGGCCAATACTGCCGGTGGAACCGAGAACGGCGACATTCCGATGGCGATCTGGCATGAAACCGATTGTCCGTACTCCGCAGTGAAACAAGTAACGCAGTGATCCCGTGCGACCCATCCGTAGTGACGTCCGAATCTCCGTTTGTCCGGCGGGCCGTCGCTCGATCCTCTGGCCAATCGCTCCGCGAATGCCTATTGTTTCGGATTCTCTTGCGGTCGGGCGTCGCTGGGATCTGTCGGAACACCACTGTTTGTGCTGTTTGGAAGTAACAAAACGCCTGACTGTCGGGATCAACAGACAATTCCGGCCACCTGTTGGTGCGTGGTGGTATGCCTCTGGACATTATGTCCCGTGCACGCCCCCCCATGCATCGCCAAACTAAAAATGCGAAAATCGCTTGGTCAGAGCCTTGTCGTCCGACTCAAGACGATCGACCTAACATATTCCAGATAATAGACTTGTGGTAAAACCAGGACAACCCGCGTCACGTGTTCGCCACCATGACACGCGTGCGGACATTGTATAATACTACATTACGGTACGAGGCTGACGTTTCCTTGCCCCCAACAAGTGGCACAAAAAGACCTTCGCAGGAATAACCGTCCATGAATCCACCGGAAGATAATAAGAAATCGAATCGCAAGCCACCGGGCAATACCTCGGAACGGAAGCCTAACGGGCAGAATGTGATTCTGTATCTGGTTGCTGTTGCCGCCGGTGCCGCACTGCTCGTGGTGTGGGTGGTGAAGAGTGGTGAACCGGAGATTTCATACCCGCATTTGATGCAGCTGATCGAAGCGAACAAAAAGGGCGCGGAAGGCGATGGGGCGATCGAAGTACCGGTCAAGCAGCGCGGCCGCCTGGTGCGCGTCCGATACTCGAACCTGCGTGACCTGGCGGTCGGAGATCGCGTGATTCAGGGTGTCGTCGATATTGAGAATTTGACGCCCGTTCAAGGACAAACGAAAACCCAGCACGACGTGAAGTTTCATACCTACAAACGCGACTCGGAGGCACTGGAAAAGGAACTGCTGGCGAAACTCAATGCGAGCACGGTGACATGGACCAACGGGCCGGAGCCGAGCGCGTGGCGCGCCTATATGCCCATGTTGGTCCTGACGGGCATTCTCGTCGTTTTCTTCCTTATCATGATGCGTCGTCTGGGCGGTGCCGGCTCGCCGATGCAGTTTGGCCGAAGTCGTGGCAAATTGTATGCCATGGAAGATCTTGGCGTCATGTTCAACGATGTGGCGGGGATCAACGAAGCGGTCGAGGAAGTGCGTGAAATCGTTGATTTTCTGCGGTCTCCGGACAAATATCAACGTCTTGGCGGGCGTATTCCCAAGGGCGTACTCTTGGTTGGTCCACCGGGAACCGGCAAGACCTTGCTGGCCAAGGCGATTGCCGGTGAGGCGAGCGTCCCGTTTTTCAGTTTGTCGGGAAGCGACTTCGTGGAGATGTTCGTCGGTGTTGGGGCGGCGCGCGTGCGTGACATGTTCCAGCAGGCGGAAACCAAGGCCCCCTGTATTATTTTTATCGACGAACTGGACGCACTCGGCAAGACACGGGGATCGAGCATTGTCGGTGGACATGACGAACGTGAGCAGACGTTGAACGCGTTGTTGGTCGAAATGGACGGATTTGACTCCAATGCGGGGGTCATCGTCATGGCCGCGACGAATCGGCCGGAAACGCTTGACCAGGCGCTGTTGCGGCCAGGCCGGTTCGATCGCCAGGTGTTGGTCGATCGCCCCGATATCCGCGGTCGCGAAGACATTCTGAAAGTCCATGTCAAACACGTCAAACTGGATGCCAGCGTTGACCTGAAGAATGTCGCATCGATCACGTCCGGCTTTGTCGGCGCGGATCTTGCGAATCTGGTCAATGAAGCCGCTCTGCTGGCGGCGCGCCGCGAACGTGCGGCGGTCGGCATGGCCGAATTCAACGAAGGCGTCGAACGAGTCACCGCGGGACTGGAAAAGAAACAACGCGTCATGGACAGCGACGAGAAACAACGGGTCGCATACCATGAGAGCGGCCATTCCCTGGTTGCCTGCAGCCTTCCCAACGCGGACCCCGTCCATAAGGTCTCGATCATCCCGCGCGGGCTCGCCGCGCTCGGCTATACCATGCACCGGCCGGACGGTGACCGGTTCTTGACCACGCAATCCGAACTCGAGAGTCGTATCGAAGTTCTCATGGGCGGCACGATTGCCGAGGAAATGATCTACGCCGAAGTATCGACCGGTGCCCAAAATGATCTGGAACGGGCTACGGAAGTGGCCCGACTGATGGTCACCGAGTTTGGGATGAGCCGTTTGGGACGCGTCAACTATCGGGGCACCGCGCGCCCGACGTTCCTGGCGGCGGCCGGTATGGAAGGCGCTGGCCGAATGCACAGTGAACAGACCGCACGCGAGATCGACGAGGAGATCCGGCGAATCATCGACGAAGCGATCGAAAAGGTTCGACAGATTCTGGATGCACGCCGCCCGGCGTTGGAAGCCATTGCGAAAAAGCTGATCGAAGTCGAGTCGATCGACGCCGACGAACTGCGCCGTCTGATCGAAGATAACGCGCCCGGTCCGCTGGTTGTCCCAGGTACGTCGGAACGTTCGGGGTACGGCGAGCGGCGTGATAAGAGCCGCGACATCAAATCCGAAGACGGCGGACCGATTAGCGGTCAAACCACGACTTGATCGCGTGGATCGTCGTCGCACGCCCGGCTCGGCCGATCGACGTCGTCAACGGAATTTCCTTCGGGCAGACCCGAACGCAGTTTTGGGCGTTGCCACACACCTGGATCCCGCCTTCGCCCGTGAGTGCATCCAGCCGCTCACGCGCGTTCATGCCGCCAATCGGATGTGAATTGAACAACATCGCCTGGCTGATCGCGTGCGGTCCAACGAAATGGCGATCAAATGCCGTGTCACGCCGCTGCCGAAGGTCCTCGTCGCTCTCGCCTTCGACACGTGTCACATCGACCTTGGTATACTGCGGACACGCCTCCACACAACAGCCGCAACTCATGCACTTGCTCAACGGATACAACTGGTCCTGCTGCTCTTGCGATTGCACCGGGCCCGGCCCAAGATCGTAGTAACCGTCAACCGGGATCCATGCCTTGGTTCTCTTCAGGGCATGGAACAGCCGGCTACGGTCGACCATCAAGTCGCGAATCACCGGGAATTTACTCATCGGCTGCAACTCGATTTCTTTCGGTCGTTCCCGGAGCAATTGGTCGACCAACGCGGAACAGGCCTGCCGTACGCGACCGTTGATAACCATCGTGCACGCACCGCAGACTTCTTCAAGGCAATTGCACTCCCAGGCGACCGGCGTGACCGCTTTCCCGTCCACGGTGGTCGGGCGCGCGGCGATTTTCTGCAGGACACTGATGACATTCATGTCCGGCTCGTACGCGACCCGGAACCGTTCCCAATAGCTGGCTTGAGTCGGCCCGTCCTGGCGCAGGATGCGTACCTCGAAGAACTCCGGCGTATTCTGTCCATCTTGAGTGACGGCCATTGGTTATTCACCTCTATGTCAGTCTGATTGCCCACGATGCTCACCGACACGGCGTGTTGCCGATCGGCCCATGAAAGCATGGAACGTGGCGTGCTAGGACGCGGCAGTCGTTTCACGCGCTGCTTGACGCTGTTTCCACACCTCCTCGATTACCTCCGCACCGACGAGACCATACAGGCGTGGACGCGGCGCGATCAGCGATGTATCGACATCCTCGTAAGTCAGATTCACCTGGTTTCCATCCCACGTCGCGATGGTCGATTTCAGCCACTGGCGATTGTTTTCTTCGAATCGATCACACCAGGCTTCCGCCTCGGCGCGGCGCGCTTCCGGCTCTTCGGCCGCCAGCGGCGGCATGGCGAATTCCGGCTTGTAATGAGCACCACGGCACTCATTACGCTGCAAGGCGCCTTTCAGAATCGTCTTGGCCAGCGGGAACATGTCATGTAACGCACGCAGGAACACCACGTTCTGGTTGCTCCATGTCCCCGTGTCGCTCAACGCACAGTGCTCGACTTTGTCCGCCAGCTCATCCACTTTGTCAACCGCCTCTTGAAGCTGGTCATTACGCCGCACCACCGTCGCGGCACGCGTCATCGTCTCGCCCAGTTCGAGATGCAATTGATACGGGTTCGCGCCGTCGGTGGGACGGTCAATGTACTGCTGCTGAATGTCCTGCGCACGGCGGACCGCGGCTTCGAACATCGTGGTCGGTAACTCGGCAGCCGTCTGGTCCAACGACGCCAGTCGATTGGCCAGCCCGGGGGCGACCGTCAAGCCGTCGAAGATGCAACTGAGCAGCGAGTTCGCACCGAGGCGATTGGCCCCATGATAGTGATAGTTGCACTCGCCAATCGCATAGAGCCCGGCGAGGTTCGTTTCCAGGTTGACCGGCGCGCCGAGATTCAAACCGCCGGCGGCCGTTCGCTCGTAGTTCGCCCACAACCCCCCCATGGTGTAGTGCACGGCCGGGAAGATCTTCATCGGAAAAACGCGTGGGTCGACCCCTTTGAACTTCTCGTAGATTTC
>CAZSOG010000002.1:18062-20332 GCA_964607555.1 uncultured Pirellulaceae bacterium
GATTCGCTCATCAACCGCAGCTTGTCTGCGCCCGGAATCGCCGTCGGGTGTACTTGAATGAACTCGCCGTTGCCATACTTGGCACCGGCCTGAAAACACCGACTGGCCGCAGCACCCGTGCATGCCATCGAGTTAGTCGACCGGCCGTAAATCAGACCCAACCCGCCGGATGCCACGACGACCGCATCCGCCGGAAAGGCCCGGATCTCCATCGAAACAAGGTCCTGGGCGACACACCCGCGACAAACACCGCCGGCGTCCATGACCGGACCGAGAAAATCCCAGAATTCATACTTCTTGACCAGTCCGGCCACTTCCCACCGACGTACCTGCTCGTCCAACGCATATAACAGCTGCTGACCGGTCGTCGCGCCCGCGAACGCCGTTCGTCTGTACATCGTCCCGCCAAACCGGCGGTTGTCCAAATGGCCCTCCGGCGTGCGATTGAATGTCACGCCCAGCCGGTCCATCAAGTTGATGATCCGCGGGGCCCAGTCGGCCATCTCCTTGACCGGCGGCTGATGCTGCAAGAAGTCGCCGCCGTACACCGTGTCGTCCAGATGCAACCATTCCGAGTCGCCCAACTGACGCGTCTGGTCGTTGCACGCATTGATCCCGCCCTGGGCACACACGCTGTGCGATCGCTTGACCGGGGTCAGACTCATGAGATCCACGTGGATGCCCAGCTCGGCCAATTTCATGGTCGCGGCAAGGCCCGCCAAGCCGCCACCAATAATCATCACCCGTTGTTCTGACATGGGAGACCTTCGATTGATCAAGTTTGAAAAACTGCTTGTCTCGGAAAACTCGGTATTGAAAATCCTACCTGGAACGAGCCGCGCACGGGCAACGCTACCCAGCGAACACACCGACCATGCAAGTGCCGACCATGCCGGCGCGGTGGCACACACCCGAATCCTATTTTTCGTCTTGCAACTTCTTCGGATTTCGTTTCTTGTTCTTCTTGCCGCTGCCGCCGCGTTTCTTTTTCCGCGTGGGCCGTGCCGCCTCCTCCCGCGCGACCGAAATGGAACGTGCGTTGTCCGCCCGCTTCTCTGGCGTGGGCTCGATCAAATGTGCTCTAACCTTCGCCCCATACATCGCGTCCTCGGCGTCGCGTGCCACCGACGTGTCGACAGTCACCGCGCCAATCAGGGCACCCGCTCCAACAGCCGCCAGCGCCGCTCCGACAATCACCGCGATCCAGTTCGCGCGGCGCTGGCCGCCAGGCGATGACCAGAGCCCCCACGTGATGCCCATCGTCCAAATGCCGTTGGCAAAGTGATAGACACACGAAAATACCCCAATGGCATACAGCAAGGGGATAACGAAACCATGCATCGCGACGCCTAACGTCGAAGCCGCGTTGAACGGCCGAAATTGAGCACCGCCAAGTGGATCGACAATATGGTTCACCCAGGCTTCAAAATGAAACCAACCATGCATATGAAATACATGCAGCAGAATGAACACGAACGCGATGATCCCCGTAACGCGTTGCCAGACGTAACGCACATTGTTGACGTACGGATAATGACCCGTGTTGGCCAAACCACCCAAAATAATCAGTAAACCGAACAGGCCGTGAAACAGAATCGGCAAGAAAATGAAAGACCATTCGACCAGCGGCAACGCCCGACCCAATGAGTGAATCTGATAAACGTTGCGTTGAAACGTGCCGGGACTGTCCAAGATGCTGGAATTGACCAGCAAATGAACCGTCATGAACGCACCAATCGGTATGAGACCGGTGAGCGAGTGCAGCCGGCGAATTAGAAACTCGTGGCGACCAAGAAACGACTGCGTATTCGATGAAGCGTTCACCAGATTCCTTCCTAACCCAAAGCTATCAGGCAGCGGATCCACAAGACACCAGCCGCCGGGAAGAAAGACAAAAGCACGCCTATTATAGCGTCTCTCGTTTTCAACGCAATTCGCCCTGCGTGGAACCTCGCAAACTTCGCGAGTCGAAGGCTGATGGCCATTATTTTACGCCATCGTGATTGTTTCGCAATCCCCAATATAACAGAAACATTAATCAATGCTTCCGTTGCACACCGGTAATGACTGCCATGCACCGGACACGACGGCGTCTTGTGCTAGACTCCCAGTGTGGGCGGCGCCCGCAACGCACAAGGGAGCACGCCTCGGTTCCGCAGCGCTCCCGTTGTTCGTTTCGAAACATGCGCGCACCGTGCGCGCATGTGGCAGCCTGAGAATCTAACGAGGCGTTGCCTCCAACCAACTGACGGATCCCGGCACGCTGGAAC
>CAZSOG010000003.1:0-19477 GCA_964607555.1 uncultured Pirellulaceae bacterium
GGGACACGTGAGTTTCGCCAAACACCGCATGCCCGGAATGTGCCAGCCACGGATCTCGAGCCGCGTCTGATCATGGACGCAATCTGTCTGGTAGTGCGGTAATGGGGCGAGTGCAATCATCAATGACTCACGATCCTGGTTCTATCAGGTCCTTTGTCGCGGAACGAGAGACTGTATCGTCACTGGGATTCCGCGGAGCACGCAAGTGATAACAACCGACGCCAAAACCGCGGCTTGGTGAGTCCGAGAATTGGTCGCCGTAAATGTAGCGTCGATCCACAACTTCCAGCGGTTCGAAAAGCCGCATCACGTACGGTTCGGCAAACGCCCGGTGCGCGTTGAAGTAGATCCGGTTTTCGTCGTCCAACGGCAAGGAAACATACAGCTCGCCCCCCGGGGCCAAGACCCGCTTCAACTCGGCGATTGCCTTTTCCGTTCCCTCCGGATCGAGCGGATCTCCGTATCTTCCCAGGCCGATATGTTCGACCACGCAAAGGCTTGACACGGACGGCACGGTCGCGTCGTCAAAGGGCAGCGCGAGAATGGATCCCTCCTCGAATCGGATACTGTTGAGTGGCAGCGAAAGCGGTCGGATGTCGACCATCGTCACGGGCACGACTTTTGACAGCAGGGCCACGTACTTATGGTGAGAACCAATGTCGACGTGAAACTTCGGCCGCCTCTGGACAATACGTTCGAACGCCCATGCGTCCTGGTAAAAATAGGTTGGTTCGATCTCCGTCTCCACGGTATCGTCGCCCAGACACGGATAGAAGCGTGTGGTGTCGGACCGCCGCCCCTTGTCGGACAGCTCGGTGTATGCGTGGAAGGAGCGCCAATACCGCCGCCATCTGGTCCATCTGAGGTCGTCCATCCCAAGCCGCCGATAACGGAGCTTGCGCAGCAGAAACCGGGCTGTCCACCCTATTTCGGTAAGCCTCATTGTCGTGGAGACCTCGTACTTTCCAATTCATCCGGAGCGCGCCACGAGTTAGCCCGCTCGTTTGAGGGCAAGCTCTTCGACGCGCCAACTGCCGTCGACCAGGCATACACCGTGGCTGGCGGGTGGGACTTCACCCGAGCGAAAGAACTTTCCCGCTACCACGGGTAGCTCCACCGCATGGCACATCCCATCAATGTACTCGTCATTCACCAGCACGCTGTACGACAGCCGAACCGTTGCCGGCGGCAAGGGGAGCCGCGGAAAGCGACAGACGAACGTTCCGCGTTGGGGAAGCGGCCCGAAGGCATCGCCCGTTAACCGGTTGTGGTTGGTGAAAACGGGAACGTCGAAGACCGTGCTCACGTCCAGACTCACGGTCAGGCCACGCGCCACGAATCCCGGCGTTGCCTCGAATTCCAACGCGATCTCCAGGTCCTGGCCGCTGTGTGCCGTGTCAATACGGTTGCCGTCGGCATCCCGGAAGCGGATCGCCGTGATGCGCACTTCCCCGGAACCACACCGATCCGTTCGCTGGCGAAGGGACCCATTGCGGCCCGCGGGGTTCTTGAGGTACTCGGCGATCGCGCGCGACGGCTTGCCCGACATGGTCACGTGGCCTTGCTCCAGCAGAAAAACGCGTTCGCAGAGGTTTTGTACGGCCGCCATATTGTGGCTGACGAACAGAACCGTGCGGCCGCTCTTGGCCACACCCTGCATCTTCCCGAGACATTTCTGTTGAAAGCTCACGTCGCCGACCGCCAATACCTCGTCCACGATCAGGATTTCAGGCTCCAAATGTGCCGCCACGGCAAACGCGAGCCGAACGTACATTCCGCTGGAATAGCGCTTGACCGGCGTGTCGATGAATCGCTCGATCTCGGCAAATGCCACGATCTGGTCGAACTTTCGGCGGATCTCCGTCCTGCTCATGCCGAGAATGGCGGCGTTGAGGTAGACGTTTTCGCGGCCGGTCAGCTCCGGATGAAACCCGGTGCCGACTTCCAGCAGGCTGGCCACGCGGCCGTCGATTTCGGCAAATCCTTCGGTCGGTTCCGTGATCTGACTGAGAACCTTGAGCAAGGTTGACTTGCCGGCGCCGTTGCGGCCGATAAAGCCCACCACCTCACCAGGCCGCACATCAAAGCTGATGTCCCGCAGTGCCCAGAAGGTCTCCTGTTTCTGGACCCGCCCCGACAGACGACCGAAGCGGCGAAAGGGAGCGGCGGCCAGGTCGACAATGGCCTGGCGAAACGTCTGGTAGCGCTCTTGCTGACCACCGATTTGATACTGTTTGCCCAGACCGCTCGCACGAATCGCCGGCTGACTCATGAACTGATTCCTGTTAGCTTACACAATGTCGGCAAAACGTCGCTCGACGCGGCGGAAATAGACGACGCCCCAGCCGAGCAGAAGAAACGCAACAACAAGAGAGACTGACAGCGGCCCCCACTGAAACGGTTCGCCTAAGACGGCGGACCGGTAGCCGCCGATCAAACCGGCCATCGGGTTGAGTGCGTACAGCATCCTCCACCGCCGCGGGACCACGCTCAACGGGTACGCCACGGGGCTGGCAAACATCCAGAGCTGCACCAGGTACGGCACCACGTAGCGGAAATCACGGTATGCAACGCTGAGCGCCGACAAATACGTACCCATGCCTATCGCTGCCGCGATGATACCGACAACAAAAAGTGGAACGGCCAGCAGGTGCGGCGTGAACGGAACCTGGTACCAGACCATCAGCCCGAGCATCACGGCAGCGCATATGAGAAAGTCGACCAAGGCTGCTCCAACGGCAGAAAAAGGGACGATCAACCGCGGGAAATAGACTTTTCCAATCAGGTTGCTGCCCGCAATCAAGCTTTGACTGCCCTGGCTTACCGCGGTCGAGAAGAACTGCCAGGGAAGTAAACCGGAAAAGACAAATATGGGATACGCCACATCGACCTGTTGGTCCATTCGGCCGAGCCGACCAAAGAAAATACTGAACACGACCATGGCCATGAGCGGCTGAAGGATCGCCCAGAGGGCACCGAGAACCGTCTGTTTGTAGCGGACCTTCACGTCCCGCCAGGTAAGAAAAAAAAGAAGTTCCCGATATTTCCACAGCTCACCCAGATCGATCGCCCGCCAGCCCGGAGTGGGTCGGATGATTCGGATCGGTGGTCGCGGGGAGTATTGGGAGCTGTCGCCCTGGCAGACGACTTGGCCCATCGCCGGCGCACTCGCATCACCGCTAGCGGATATCGTCACGTTGGTCCCGCTCATTGGTACTCTTGACTCACTTGACTCAAGCCGACTTCGCGAACTGTTGCGTGCCTCGTTCCCGCACGGCGAGACTCCAATCTCGCTGAACCATCAGCCGCACCAGTTCTTGAAACGAGACTCGCGGCTCCCAGCCGAGCTGTTCTTTCGCCTTGCTCGGATCGCCCAGGAGCAGGTTGACTTCCGCGGGGCGTAAGTACTTCGGGTCGAGCTCGACATGGTGAGTCCAGTTCCGGCCGACACATTCGAAAGCCAATTCCAGGAACTCGCGAACCGTGTGTGTTTCGTTGGTCGCAATGACAAAGTCTTCCGGCTCGTCGCGCTGCAGCATGAGCCACATGGCCTCCACATACTCTTTGGCATACCCCCAGTCCCGCCGCGCGTCCAGGTTTCCCAGGTAGAGCTTGTCTTGGAGTCCCTCGCGTATACGGGTGGCGGCGCGAGTGATCTTGCGTGTCACGAACGTCTCGCCGCGGCGCGGCGACTCGTGATTGAAGAGGATCCCGTTGCAGGCGAACAAGTCATATGCCTTGCGGTAGTTCACCGTCTGGTGGAACGCGAACACTTTCGCGCACGCGTAGGGACTCTGTGGCCGGAAGGGAGTATTCTCGGTCTGTGGGACTTCGACGACGTCGCCAAACATCTCGCTGGATGCCGCGTTATAAATCCGCACATCCTTTCGTTTGGCCAGTTGTCGGGCAGCTTCCAGCACGCGCAGCGCGCCATCGGCCACCACGTCGACCGTGTAAAGTGGTATATCGAATGACACACGGACGTGGCTTTGGGCCCCCAGGTGATAGATTTCGTCGGGTTCAAGATCGAGGACGAGCGCTGACAGACTGGCGGCATCGGTGAGATCACCATAGTGCAGGATCAGTCTCGGCGTGTTCTCGTGCGCGTCTTGGTAAAGGTGCTCGATCCGGCCGGTATTGAATGTGCTGCTCCGACGTATCAGTCCGTGGACCTCATAGCCTTTCGAAATAAGCAGTTCGGCCAGATAGGAGCCGTCCTGTCCCGTGATTCCCGTGATGAGGGCTCGGCGTCCATGCTTCATGGTCTCGTCCTTTTCTCTAGTAGCTTCGCGAATAGCGGCCGGCGATCGCGTTTCCGGCACGGTCTAGGCGCAGACGCGGGTCCTCGACTCGGCACTGTGGCGTTCGTACCAGTTGATCGTCTCCACGAGTCCGTCCCGCAAACCGGTCTTCGCGGAAAAATGGAATTGCGTTCTTGCCCGAGTGGTGTCGAGACAGCGCCGTGGCTGGCCGTCCGGCTTACTCGTATCCCAACGGATGGCACCGCGGAAGCCGCAGAGTTGGCAGATCATCGACGCGAGACTTCTGATCGTAACCTCTCTTCCCGACCCGATGTTGACCGGTTCCGGCCCGTTAAAGTGCTCCGTCGCCAGGACGATGGCCTCGGCCGCATCACGGACAAAGAGAAATTCGCGCGACGCGGAGCCGCTGCCCCAGACATCGATGTGGTCCCGGCCCGCATCACGCGTCTCGATCGTCTTCCGGATTAGCGCCGGGATGACGTGGCTCGTTTCTAAATCGAAGTTGTCACATGGTCCGTAGAGATTGACGGGCAACAAACTGATCGCGTTAAGTCCGTATTGCTGGCGGTACGCCTGGGCTTGAACGACGAGCGATTTCTTGGCAATTCCATACGGGGCGTTGGTTTCTTCGGGATAGCCGTTCCAGAGGTCTTCCTCGCGAAAGGGTACCGGTGTGTATTTGGGATAGGAACAAATCGTGCCGACGACGACGTATTTCTCCACGCCACGCCGCCGGGCGGCCTCCATGAGCTGGATCCCCATGATGGCGTTATCGTAGAAATAGCGCGCCGCATTGCGGCGATTCGCCCCGATGCCGCCTACCACCGCGGCCAGATGGACAATCACGTCGGGCCGAGCCTCGTCGAGCATGAGTTGAATCGCTTGAGCGTCGCGCAGATCGTATTGACGGCTCCGCGGCACGAAGACGCGCGCCGGCTGGCATCGCTGAATCGCGTCGACCACGTGTCGGCCCAAAAAGCCGGCGCCGCCCGTGATCACGATTCGCTTTCCTCGTAAGTAACTCATTTTGCACTCCGTTGATATCTTCGAAACCGCATTCGGTCACGCATTGAGCGCGGAACCTCATCCTCGTCACGGGCTCGTATTCCGGCGCGGACTCCGTCCCCGTGGGTGACACCCGGATCGATCGGCGAAGCGTGTGACTTCGAGAACCCCCTGCTGGCCCGATTTCATGCGGGGCATGCTGACTGTTCCGATTATCCGCTTTGTAGTAATTAGTTGCTCTGGATGGACTTATCGGCAGTGGTCCGACCGCGCTACACGCGTTTTTCTTCCGAGGGAGGAATGCGAGGTTTACGTGCCCTCACGTCGCGCGCGCGCCGCTGGAATGCCGCACTACGCTGCGTTGCGCCGGTCAGCCGACTTCTTCGCCACCCCATCCGTCGGGCCAGGTCCGCGGAGTTTTCTCCGACGTGACGAGCGAGCCTGCTTGCGGGATATTCGATCATCGTGGACGGCGTCGTGCGTGGTCTGTTCGGTCAGCACCACTGACAAGCCCAACTCGAACGCCTTGAAACCCGAAAACAGGTCGCGCATCAGGGAACTCGCGGACTTTCCTTCGGACGGACCGGCCATCTTCACATGGCCGACGATCGTGTCGTGGACAATCAGGGGAAACTCGGCTTGCCAAAGTTCCTCGTCCGGAAATGGTCGTTTCCATTCCCAGTGCGCGTGATATTCTTCGTGAAGCGGCGGTACGTGCACATTGAGTTGGACCCGGGTCATTTTCGACTGCTCGGCGAACTGGATCAACATCTTCCAGGGCTTGTCCCACTGGCGTGCGCCCTGCAAATGCGCGCAAGATTGTCGCGAGTGCTCCGCCGGCTTCCCACGTCGTAGTGTCAGCGAGGACAGCAGGTTGATCACGTGCCGAGTGAGCAGCAGGCATTCAGTATGTCCGAAGATGCGCATCACGATCAGGGTTCCGACCACGATCGCGGCGCCGGCCACGGCCATGAACTCGTTGTCATACTTGACGCTGGCCAACGCGCCGACCGCCGTGAAGGCGCAAAGGCACCCGATCCATGCCACGGTCTTCGACACGCTCAGACCGAGCTGTTGCAGACGATGGTGCAGGTGAGCGCGATCGGGCGTGTAGAGGCTCCGTCCCGTCAACTTGCGTCGCAAGATGGCCATCACCACGTCGAGAAACGGGATGGCCAAAATCGCGGTCGGCGCGGCCAGGGCCATGGTGGCGGGCCCCTTCAGGGAACTCCGGATGGCAATGGCTCCCACCACGAGGCCGATGAGCATGCTGCCGGTGTCACCCAGAAAGATGCGGGCGGGTGGGAAGTTGTAGACCAGAAAGCCGGTCAGACTACCGGCCATGACCAGCGCCACGACGGCGTCCGTCGGGTGCCCCGTCGGGAGGGCCAGGCACGCCAGAGCCAGGCTCAGGATGATGCCGATAGTGGTGGCCAGACCGTCCACTCCGTCGAGCAGGTTCAGCGCATTGATCGCTCCGAGCATCCAGCACGCGGTAAACGGCACGGCCACCGGCCCGAGATCCATCTTCCAGCCGAAGATTTCCACGCTGTGCGTGAGCATGCCGGAGGCTACCAGAATGCCCACGGCCGTGATCTGCCCCGCCAGTTTCTGCCGCCCTCGAAGGCCCACCCAGTCGTCGACCAGCCCGACCGCACAGATTACCACGGCGGACATCAGCAAGGCCTTCAGGAATACGCCGTCCTCTTGGAGGACGTGACGCCACGGATTTCCCATGCCAAGAGCCACTGTCAAGGACAGAGTGGCACCGACGAGAACAGCGATGCCACCTCCCAAAGGCACCGCGCGCTTGTGGAGCTTGCGGTGGCAGTCCGGTCGGTCCACGAGATCGAGCCGCCATGCCAGACACATGACCGCCGGCGTCAATAAGAGGCTGACAAGCGAGGCCACGGCTGCTATCGTCACGAGCGCCGTCATCGGAGTGGAATGTTGCACGGGTGTATCGCTTATCGTTTTCTACGGAACTTCGCGGGATTCCGGGTCGTGCGTCGCGTGTGACGTGGCGAAAGACGCGCGCTCGCGCAATCTCATTGGGACGGGATGATGTGTCTCGGGATTCTTGGAAAGACGCCGCAACGTCGCGGTGCTCAGTTCCCGGGCCAGGCGGCGATAGTCCAGGCGATCGGGGGCCAGTTGCGCGCAGAGTTTCGCTTGGGCGTTCGCTTCCTCGATTCGGCCCTGCCGCTGCAGCAACCGCGCCAATTCGAATCGCCATTCGGTTTGAAGCGGATCGATCCGCAACGCCTGCAAGTAACATGCGACGGATTCTTTCAAGTTGCCTTCCAGGTCATTAATGACACCGTACAGATGATGGCGTTGCCGCGGAGACAGCTTATCTTGCCGAGCGGCGGCCAGCCGCCTGGCCGACGCGCCGAGCAACGCGCGCTCATCCCGCAGATGCGCTTCGGCAAAATCGCGCCGGGCCCAATCGACCAGGAATTGAGGTGACTCGGGCATCACTCTCGTGATGATTTCCGCCAGCGACAACCGAGTTCGCACCCTGGCCAGAATCTCATCCTCATAGCGTCCATTGAGCGACAGACTTCGCCGCCAACAGTAGTATGCGAGTCCCTTCAGTTGGGCCTGATCGGCCAGCACTCCGCACGCGTAGAGCACGTCCGGATCTCCCGGAGTGAGACGGACGGCGCGCCGCAAGTGCCGCTCTCCATCCGGAGCGCCGGGACCGAGTAAGAAAGACAGCGCCGCCAACTTCACGTCGATGCGCGGCAAGATGGGGCACGCCGCCTGCGCTGCCAACAGATGTCTTACGGCCGGCTTGAGGTTTCGGCACACGATCGGATCACCGCGCAGATGTTCCACCGCTGCCTCGTCTCCCAGTTGATGATAGACGTTGGTCCGTTGATGAAGCACCGCGATACTTGTCAGCTTCCAATTCTCCTGCGCGTCGATGGCACGCGTCGACGCGGCATCTCGTTGCAGCTGTTCGTAGGCTTGGAGGCGGTAGCGATAGATCCACGCATCGGCCAAACGCGCGCGCAGTTCGGCGTCGTCCGGCCGCCGGTTCGCGGAACGCGTCATTCGGTCGATGGCCACGTCGACTTCCTGCCCGCTCAGCGAGTCGGGCGATGTCAACTTCGGAAGTCTACCCCCCGCCACCCACGCGCGTGCCGCGGCTGATACTTCGCGAAGTCCCAGGATTCCCATGATCCCCAGCACGCCGACCGTGAGCGCGACGATCCAGGTTGTCCGCGGCATGAAAACCGCCGGGGTACCCCCCGCACTCGGACTGTCGATCGGGGCCGCACTTGCCGATCCACAGAGCAACGCGAACAGCAGGGTATTGGCGGGGATATAGAGACCGAAATCAACGAGCCCATGCACGCACTGGCTGACCACCGCAAACAGCCCCACGCAACCAATCGCGACGGCTGTGCACCGGTCACCACTTCGGACAAGCCGGAGTGTCGCCAGAAACACGAGGGCCAAGGCAGTCAACATTAGAGCCAGGCCAATGATGCCCCCTTCGACCAGTGCTTCCAGGTATTGGTTCTCCGCGTGCACGAACCACGATTCCGCCAGATGTTCCTGGTAGGGCAAATAGGCGTAGCGGTACGTGCCAAAGCCCGTGCCCGACAGCCAGAAATCAGCGGCCGTGCCGGACGCGTCGTGCCAGTTCGACAAGCGCACTTCTCCTGAACCACCGCGCGTGACGAGCGAATAAAGGCGATTTTTCAGTTCGCCGCCAAGACCGACCCAATGGACGAGGGCCACGGCAACGACGAGCACGCCTGCCAGTACGAACAGAACCCGTTTGGCCTTGCGTTTACGCATGAGAGTCAAGAAGATGGCCAGTGTAGCCGAAGCCATTGCAATCGTCCCGCCTCGTGACCCACTGCACAAGATTCCTGCCACGGTCAAAACCAAAAGGAGAATCTTGACCAGCTGCGGGAACGACAGTTGGGGTGCCCCACTGCGCGGGCTGGACTCCCCTGGGCGTCCGCGCTGTTGAGCGAACGCGGCGCGCGGTCGATGGGCGGACTCACGAGCGGTCCGTGGCCTGGAACCTTTGAGTGCCGACGACAACATCAGGCCCACACCGCAGGCCAGGCAGAGATTGAGGAACCCCGCCGCGTTGTTTCGATTGACGAACGACGCGAACGGCGAACCTTCCTCCAGCCCGGCCATCCAGGGTAATCCATGGGCTGGGCTCATCGCTTGAACGATGCCGACAAACGCCAACGCCGCGCCGTTCATGGCCGACACTCCCCATAACCAGAGGCGCGCTTGCGCATCGACAAAGAGAACTGCCCCAAGGCAAAAGGTGATGACGGCCATTGCCAGTTGGGCCGTGCCGAGACGCGTCGACGCCGGATAGAAGCTCAGCGTCGCACTCCCCGGAGACGCGTGGGAACGTAAGGACGGCGCGGACGACGACGTTCCGGTTTCGCTGGGCTGGACCCGCGGCGCACGTCCGATGTCGCGTAATTCGAGGTCGAAGATGCGTGCGATCGGCACCAGTTGAACCGCACCTAAACCGATTGCGGCAAGCAAAGGAACGACGGTTATCGGTAGTTGAACGGTTATCCGTTTCGTCCGCGCCCATTGGATCCCAACGGCACCAAGCCAGCAGAAAAACCCCGCCAGTACTCCCCAGTACAGCCAACGCGCGATCGACAGCTCGACCCCGCCAAAGACCCACGGAGCAATCGCGACGACGGTCAAAAGGCAACATCGCGAGGTATTCAACAAGAACTTCGTCATTGGCGAGTACGCGACCAGTCCGGTTTGGTTTAGGACCGTACGGCGGAAACGAATTCAACCGGAATCCCCCCGGGGTGTTCCCCCGGCGAGTGGTCCAGAAACGGGGGGAATTCACACGGACGTGAGGAAGCCGGAAGCCTCCAACGTCGTTCGTCCAAAAGTTCGCGCCGCCCAGACCGTGGCATCCGTTTTGGGGTAGCCGTTCACGGCCAGAGGCCGTGAACGGCTACGTTTTGGGATGGTCTTTCCCGAACATCGATAAGAAAAAGGCACTACGTACCACGTTCAGCGTTACGGAAGGGGTGACGTCCGTTTCGCCTACCGATCGGTACGCGGTGCCTTACAGGGTAGAGTTGATTTACTTGCCGAATGGGCTCGCCACCTTGTCGTTATGGTCCGTGACAGCCGCGACGACTCCGGCGGCGATTCCTGCTCCCATTAACGCGCCCGTCAGTGTACCAAGTCGACCGCCCAGAATACCACCGAATCCGCCCCCGGTCGCATTACCCATCGTGCCAGGCGGGCCAGTCGGATCGCCGGGAGTTTCCTCTGGAGGATCGGGCACGTACTGGGCAAGGACGACGTGCGCGTCTTGTGGTGCGACGAGTGATCCGACCAACTCACTGGGCACAGCTGGGGTCTGAACGACGGCGCTCACGGGCTGGAAGGACGAGGTTCCGCGTGGCGGACCGGCAATTCCACCTGGTGGCAACACCATGGCGTCGAATGCCGCAAAACCATCGATGCCGATCGCTACGACGGAGTATACGCCCGGCTCGAGTCCGCGTAACTCGAATTCACCGCTTTCGCTGACAGTCGTATTGGCGGCCAATGCGCCCTTGTGAAGAAAGTACACGCTCAGCGGGCTCACCGGGGTCAGCGCTCCCGTGTGCAGATGCAGTCGCCCCATCCGGCCAACGAGTCTTCCGTCCGGACGGAGTCGCACCACATGACAGCCGCGCGGCGCCGCGTACGCCGCCGGCATCGTCCGTGCCGCGTTGTCCGCGATTCTCACTCGCGGTGGCCCCGGGGCAGCCGCGGCGATCGGCGCTTGACCGGCAGCGCGTTGTTGGAGCAGCTGCTCGAGGATATCAATGTTGTGTTGCGGGACCACCGCGACTTCCAGGTTGTCTTTGGCACGGACCGCTGCCGCCACCTGCCGGGCAGACGCCGTGATCACGGCATGAGGCGGTTCGTCGCCCTCGCACTCGGGTAGGACGTGCACGGCCGAGGCCGCCAATCCGTCGCCGCCCACGGCGATTACCGCGTAGACACCGGGCGAGACGGTCATTTGAAACAACCCGTCTGGATTCGTTTGCGTCCGTGCGACAATCGTACCGGAACGAACAAGGTAAACCGCCGTCGCCTTGGCCGGAGTCAGTCTGCCGGATTCGCCTCGAATGCTTGAGAAGTGTCCCGCGAGCCGACCGTTCTTCGTCACATGAAATTGACAAGGCTGAGAAGTGCTTTGGGAAACTGGCAAGCCGGAATGCGACGCCCGTTGGTCGTACACGCCGCCCCAATTACCTCCAAACACCCCATCGCCGGTCGGTTCTGATCGGAGTCTCATCCGCGTCACACCCGATGGTATCGTTTCGGTACTGGAAGTGTCCACACCCATCGATTGCCCGGGACCGGCGACCTGCGCCGAGCACAGCGGTCCCAGGGAGCTGAAGATGATCAGCGCGACGACCATGAACGGAATCGCGATCAGCACGTCGCCGTGAATCGCCGCAGGAGATTGGCAGGTTCTCATCATGGAATTCTCTCAATACGTGTTGCTTCGTGCCGAATGCAGTGCTTTCTGCCGGAACTCCATCGTCCCTTGTGAGATTTCAGCAGATTCGTGGCTCCGACTGAAGCACAATCGTCGCCGGCAGTGGATTCGGCGAGAAAACGGTTCATACGGGCTCACATTCACATCGCGTTGTGCTCTCTCGTCACACGCCAGGTGCCGACGATGGGTCTTCCCGGGCCTAAGCCTCCGCAATTACAACTCAGACCGTGAGTTGAACGTTCCATGCGGGCGGCTCGTTTCCGGTCGGAAAGAGCTCGGAATTCACCGCGCGTGCCAGCGGGGGAAATCACGGGCTTTTCCCGTGTCGTGTTCGTTGGCAGGGGCGGGAAGGCTTGCACTTTGAGTTAAAACGTTCTGACCAGGAAGTTGAACTGAATCAGGTTCAGGAGCGAGTTGTACAGTTCCTCCGACAGCGTAAAGCGGACAACGATCAGGTCTTCCGGTTGAATGAGAATTCGCTGGCTGGGGTCGGTCAGCGCTGTGTTCAGGTCAACTCGAATTGCGATGTGTTCACCGTTGCGCAGCTTCCGCACAATGATCGCTTGTGATGGGGCCACGCCCGAATAACCGCGTGTTCCGCCGGAGCGTCCGGAACCTCCGTTGTAACCGAGTCCGATACCGCTGTTGCCCAATTGGCCGCCTGCCAAGGCGATCGCACCAAGAACGTCGAGATCATAGTCGCGCGGCAACAGGTATTCTCCGCCCGGCATTGCCCCGCCAGTATAGAACTTCTCGCGGTCTCGTGCCCTGATGACGACGATGTCGCCGTCGCGCAACGTTATGTCATCTTGTGAAAACACGGGATCCTCGTTGGGACGAAAACGCAACGGGATTCGGACCACGTTCGGATCCTGCAGACCGGCCGGTTCGTTGATGCCGGCGTCGCCGGTTGTGGCAAGCTCGGCCAGGATCCGGTCGCGCTCAACACCGTCCTCGAACCGCCCGTGAAAGATCAGGACTTCGTTGTCGGCATCGAGCCCGGGCATTCCACCGGTGGCGTTGAGCGCATGCAACACGTCGTTCTCATAGGCCGGCAGTTCAATGGCATGGCCCGTTCCGCGTTTCGTGACACCTTCCTGGGCTCCAGACTCCTCCCGGACCACAAGCACGGCGTAAGTGCGGCGCCGCATCAACGTGACAATGATGCGGTCCTTGCCCGCGGGCAGAATGGCATGCTGTTGCGTGTACGTTGCGTGAATGGCGTCCTTCACTTCGCCCAACGTCAGCCCCGTGACGTAGATGGGGTTAATGTACGGCAAGTCCAGTGTCCCGTCTTCACGCACCGGGACCGGGTATCCAATTGCCGGCGGGCGACTGGGATCTTGGGAGAAATTGACGAGCAACGGCTCGTCGGGATTACCGAGAACGTTTTCGATATAGATGCCGAGAATGTCGCCGGGGCCAAGTCGGTAGGCATTCGGCGGATTCTGTCGCAATCGCGTCATGGAAATCTGTTGCATGTTGGCGCGCGGCGTAGCCAGATATTCTAACGGTACGCGGTTTGCTGGAGTCGCAGGGATTCCATGCAGCGCGTGAAACAGACTGCAACCGGACAGCGACGGTGACAGTACGATCAACCACCACGGTAACAGTCGCTTTGCAAAAAGTTGGCCGATCACCGATTACCACTCCTTAGTCAGTTGTTGGGTCGAACAACGATGTCGCGTCCGTCGACTTGGTTCGTCGTTGTATGCCAGGTCAAAACACGGTATTCACCCGACCGCGGTCTCGGTCACTCAGTCTCAAATTGACCGGCTGGTGGAACGACTCAACTCGCGCATCTTCCCCTGGAACGACGGGCTGCCCTCCCAAGGGTTTTTCACCGGTTGTTGGCGACCGGCTCGGGGCTTTGGACATGTCCCCCAACATGTCTGGAACAGGCAATTCTTCGGGAACAGGCAATTCTTCGGGAACCTCAACCGGTCGGACAGACTTCGCGGCATCCAGTCGAAACCAGCTGCCCACGCCATCCCGTTGCGCAGTTCGCGCGCCCTGAACGTATCCGTTGTACCAGGCCATCGTCTTTTCCTGCCGGACCGACGTCCGGTACGAGGGACCCCAGTATTTCCGCGGGGGAAGCGCCGGAACATGCCCGGTTCCTCCGGTAGCAACATCGATGAACCCGCAACGGAAGCCGTCCCCGAAACAGTCGCGGTGCGGCATCGGGCAGTGCCGCCAATCCGACGCACGCCAAGCCGCGACGGCGTACCTTTCGCTTTGGAATGAAATGGAGACATCGTCTAATGTGTCGCGAATTGCGCAGCAACCGGTCGTCGAGATTACGGAGATTAGAACGAGTGCGGTCCTTGCAAGCTTCATGACAGCAGGTCCTTGTGTCCACGTTCATTCCGTCGGCTCCACATCGTAGTCTTCGAGCGACAACGAAGCACCCTGCTGCAGGAAATCGACGCTCACGAGCAAACGTGTTTTGCCGCGTCGCGTGACAACATGCCCTTCGATACCTCGCAACGGTCCCGACCGAATACGGACACGCGTTCCCGTCTCCACTCCGCGCTCGACGGTCAGGGGAGCCCCCGATTCGATCAGGTCGTGAAGCCGTGTCAGGTCGGCCGAGAGCCGCGCCTCGTCCTTGACCGCGAGGGTGGTCGAGACGCAGTTGGTCGTCATTGCCTTTTCACGCGCCCGTTCATCACCGCTGACGAACACGTAATTGGGAAACAACGGCAAGTAAGATGTCCTCACGCGCCCCGAAGGAGACCGCCGCTGGTGCGGCATCACGGGTGCATAAAACGGAATATCCATGACCAACAATTTCCGCATCATCTCCTTCTCCCGTCGCGGACGAGTGTAGAAGGCCCACCAACGCCTGTTGGGCGTGTCACCAAGTTGTGCGTGCGACAACAGATCCGCCGGATGCAAGTCGACTTCCCTTTCGAGAATAGGCATGGTGTGCTCCATCTTCGTGACGAGATCAAGGCTGGGCCTCCGCGATACGTGGGAGGCGCGCCAGTGGCGCGGACTTCGTCTCCTCGGGTGACACGGAATGCACCATGCGACCGAAAACGACGCGAGACCGTCCCCGCAAAACACAACAGTTCAGCTCGGTGATGAACGAGATCGCCACGATTCGAACCGCGCGCATGTCGACGGCCGCCGAACCGATTCCCGGCGAGTTCGGCAATCAAGCAGCCGCCAGGCGCCTGACTGCCACGAATACAACGATTATAACGATGAGACAGATACTCCTATCGGTTGAACCCGCACTGAAATGGATGACTTCCGAATGACGCGAGGGCGATTACAGTTTTCCGTGGCAAGGCGTCTCGGTTGACACATCTACTTGGAACCGCACGTCGCGCATGAGAATCGGAGCGTACAATGCCAAGGCCTCGCGGAACGTGAGCGCAACAGTCCGCCACCACCGGCCGGAGCGATCATGGCCCTTACGGAGACACCTAGAAATGGAATGCTAGCACGAGAAGTTAGATTCTTAGGCTGTAGGATGCGCGCACGGTGCGCACATGTTTTTGTGCAGCCGTAGACAATTGCTAGATCCCAAATTATTTGTCTGTGTTTTTCCCGGACTGAGTGTCTGGCAAGCGGGGCAACCTGGAGAGACCTAGGCGCATAGAAGAGGGCGGCCAGTTGGCCGCCCAGAGAGTGCCGCGAGGCCGGTGTGCGGCGTGGTGCTACGAGGGGCTTGCTGGTGGGAGCAAGGGAAGGAGTTGCTCGACCGTTTCGACGAAGTCGTGCGTGACGGCTTCCATCGTGAAATCGATCGGATTGAAGTTGACTTCGCAGTGGAAGCAGCGGCCCAGGTTGGTCCGTGGATTGACCACCGCAATCAGTTCACCACAGCGGGAGCATTGGAAAGCCAATTGCCCAGCCCGTAGTTTGTGCGGCCATTGCCAACTGAGGAATGGGGTCAGATCCTGTTTTCTGTTTCAAACCACGGCATTCATCGTGACAGACCTTAGATTCTTAGAACCTGTAACAAACTTGGTTTCAAACATGTACGATGGACGTCCACATCCGTCGATCAAGCGGACAAACACTCGGCCGAGGCAGTTTTATTACAGGTTCTCAGGCTGCCACATGCGCGCACCGTGCGCGCATGTTTTATGGCCGCGTGGCACTTTCCTGCGACCTCGACCCATCTACAGGAGTAATCCGGGCTAAGTTCTTGCCCGGAAGCTTGCACCGCGGGTACTGGAGTAGTAGCTTCGTGGTTGGTCGTGGTCGCCGTCGGGTATAGCGAGAGTTGGGAAGCGATTCGTATTTGACCATCCACTTTCCGGGCGGTGCATGGGACGGGTCTTCCGGAACGAAATGTCAAGCGATTGCCATGCCGACAAGAACAACACGCAGTCGAGCCCCTCTGGCCATGCTAGCCGCGTTGCGCCAACCGGCGATGTAACCACGGGTCTTATCCCAAATCGAAGGTGGCGATCCGTCCGCCGCGGCACAGCTGTTGCCGTTAGTTTATGACGCATTGCGTCAACTCGCGGCAAACAAGATGGCGCGCGAACAGCCCGGCCAAACGCTCCAGGCAACTGCTCTGGTCCATGAAGCCTACCTGCGGCTGGTCGATGTCCAGCAAGCCCAGCACTGGAACAGCCGCGGTCATTTCTTTTGCGCGGCGGCTGAAGCGATGCGCCGAATCCTGGTCGAAAACGCCCGCCGCAAACAGAGTGCGCGGCACGGTGGTGATTTTCAGCGCGTTGAGCTGCTCGAGATCGACATACCGGTCATTTCTCAAATCGACGACGTCCTGGATCTCGACGCGGCGTTGACCAAGCTGGCAACCGTGGACGACCGGGCGGCTCAAGTAATCAAACTGTGTATTTTTGGCGGTCTAACACTCAGTCAAGCGGCCGATTCACTTGAGCTGTCCCCCCACCAAGCCAAGAGAAGCTGGACATATGCCCGCGCCTGGCTCAGACGCGAATTAAAAACGGGGCCCTGAACCCAGGACCCGCAAAATAATCTTCGATAATTTCCATTTTTCGCGCCCCATGCGTCCGGAAAATCTCGCACTACCTTAATGCAGGGCAGTTTCTGCCGCCATCCCCATCGAGGCCCCCTCATGCCTGATGAGCCTTTGGAACAGTCGGTTTTCTTGCACGCCGCGGAATTGCCCGCGTCGGAACGTGGAGTGTATCTGGACGCGGCTTGTGGCGATGACGCACACCTGCGCGCGCGGGTCGAATCCCTGCTTGAAGCGCACGCCTGAACGGGCGACTTCTTCGATGCGTTGGACCGCTCCAATCCGATCGCCGAACTGGCAGAGTTTGCCGGCTGGAACGCCAAAATCGGTCCCTACCGCCTGCTGAAGCTGCTCGGCCAGGGGGGCATGGGGGTTGTCTACCTGGCCGAGCAGGACGAACCGGTCCACCGCCAGGTCGCGTTGAAAATCATCCGGCCCGGGATGGACACACAACGCGTGATCCGACGGTTCGAGATGGAACGGCAGGCCCTGGCCATGATGGACCATCCCAATGTGGCCAAGGTGCTGGACGCGGGAACGACGGACAACGGTCGTCCTTACTTTGCCATGGAATTGGTCGACGGAAAACGGATTACCGAGTACTGCGACGAGCAGCGGCTTTCGATCCCGGAGCGGTTGGAGCTGTTCATTCCCGTCTGCCAGGCAATCCAGCATGCCCACCAAAAAGGGATCATCCACCGCGATATCAAGCCGTCCAACATCTTGGTGGCCGAGTTTGACAGTCAACCCGTTTCCAAGGTCATCGACTTTGGCGTTGCCAAAGCCGTTGCTCATCAGTTTGCGCAGAAGCAACTTTCCACCCAGTACGGCCAGATCGTCGGCACGTTGGAGTACATCAGCCCTGAGCAAGCACGTCTGGACCCGAACGACGTCGATACGCGGAGCGATGTTTAGTCATTGGGTGCCGGCGCAGGACTTCCTTTATCTCATTGGCACGCATGAACACAATGCCTCCCATCAAGGTTCCAAGACTACCCCATGCGCACGCCGCGGGCGCATGTTTCCATTGTTCACCTGGCATCTTGGCTGTCAGTTTCTTGGAGCATGCCCCAAGACCGGTTTCAAACATGTACGACGAACGTCCACGTCCGTCGAAGATACGCATAAACGGCTTGCCGAGCCAGTTCCGTGACAAGTTCCCAGTTTGGATACGAGCAACAGCGAGTTTCTTACGGACGGGAATGGGCGCGACGAGCTGGGCGCGATTGACGCGACCGTGGCGCATACCGCGATCCAGGCCGACGCGACGGACGACCTGCTTCAGTTTACGGCTGGTGGCCATGTGCTGGGCTTCGCGTCTGATTCTCTCTACGTTGCCAACGGCAGCCACGCCGTGCACGTCGAGTTCGTGGGGGCACAGGATGTCACGCCGCGAACCGACACGCCGACCGGCGGTGGCCAAAGCGAGGCTATGGCGTTGAGTCAAGTCACTTACGCGGATCTGTGGCAGGGCACTACGGTGACCTACAGCACCGTGGCCGACGGGATCGTCGAAAGCACCTACTTGTTGGATCCCGGCGCGGACCCCGACCAAATCCGGTTGCACTACAACGTGCCGGTCGAAATCGACAAAGCAGGCGAGTTGGTGATGAGCTTTGACACGGGCCAGATGATCGAGTCGGCGCCGATGGCTTGGCAACGGATCGCGGGCGATCGAGTGCCGGTGGCAGTATCGCGTGTTATTCGATCCGGGTACGAACCACCGATGCGGGCGGCCTGTCGTACGAGAAGTCATTCCCAATCATGGTGGCTGATGTCAATGTCGATGAAGCGTGGCATAACGCGAGCATGCTGGCCGATATCAACCAGAATATCGACCGCGTCACGCCGATGGTGGAGCACGACGGAACGATTTACTTCGTCGACAGCCGCGATGGGACCGGGGCCGAGCTCTGGAAGACGACCGATCCAACGCTGGCCAATGCGGAGCTCGTGGCCGACATCAACCCGGGCGAGTTCGGGTCCAATCCCGAGCAACTCACATTCGTCGGCGACACCTTGTATTTTACGGCCAGCACGAAATTGCACGGCCCCGCGATTTGGAAGACGGACGGCACCGCCGCCGGGACTGTTATGGTCAAAGACGTCGGGCCCGCACCTTGGGATTATCCGCGGAATATGACGTTGCTGGCGGTCGGTGACACACTCTATTTCACGGCGGGTGACGGCAATTATGGGTTAAGCTCAACGGTGGTGATTTAGGCCCAATGTGCCGCTGGCTACCCATGGATCACCATGTAACCAGCAATGGAAACCAACAGAATAGCCACTAACCGCTGAAACGTTTCTCGAGGCATACGCTCAATGACTCCCTTGGCTGACCATGTTCCGAGAATCATCGCCACGCCCATCAGCGCGGCCAGAAACCAGAACTGCAAGTCGAGGTCAATGTACTGCTGGTAGACCACCGACTTTACACCATGCATCGCAAGTGCGGTCGTCGCCTCACTGGCGATGTAGGCAACTGGGGGCAGCCCAAGCGAAAGGAAGATGGCGGCTCCCAGCGGCCCCGCGCTTCCCACTAATCCGGAGAGGAACCCGACTACTCCTCCACCCGCGATCAGTAGTGTGGAGCCACCCTTAAGCTTTAATACACCGAAATACTTCAACACGACAAATATCAGGATGGCGGCACCAATTGCGCGTGTTATCAGATCTTTCGGTAGCTGGACGAACGACAAAGCGCCCATGACACTTAGT
>CAZSOG010000004.1:0-18617 GCA_964607555.1 uncultured Pirellulaceae bacterium
CACCACCCAGGAACTAAGCAGTAGAAAGCAGTACGCTGTTTCAACCCCCTCGGTGCTGGGGCGCTTCTGTCGACAACAAAGACGATGTGCGAAAACTTAAAACCAACGGCAAGTTTCAATCCCCTCGGTGCTGGGGCGCTTCTGTCGACAACCGATCCGTAAGGTGGAGAAAGGCACGGCTCAAAGTGGTTTCAATCCCCTCGGTGCTGGGGCGCTTCTGTCGACAGTGTGTCCGATAACCGGTTGGCTGTCAATGACTTGCGATTCACATTCCGCGAATGCCTGGCTTTCATCTTGCGTACCCTCCATTCGGGTGCCCGATGCCATTCTGTAAGTCGTTACAGTATCACGACTTACAAGAACCGCCAACGAACCAACTCGGTTCGTCCCTAAGTTCCGTCGGTCCCAAGACTTAACGCAATTGGATGATTTTGCAACAGCGATGGCGTTCGGCGCGAAATGGGTCACCGTCGACCAGTGTGTTCGGCGAGCGACCCATTCAAACCACTTCGTCCTTATCCTCCCGTTGCACGTAGATTCCGAGACCAACCACCTCGGTCGCCGGCACGCAACGGCCACACAAGTGATAGATGCGCACCGTGTCCTCCGACATGTCAATTTCCCGTTGGATCATCTCGCGCATCTCCAGTAGACGCGGGTCCTCAAGAGGACCTTCGAAGACACTCTTTTGAACGTGGGGCAAGAAACCCTTTAAACGCTTCATCAGCCGCGCGCGGCGTCGATTCGATACAATATCATAACAGACCACGACCTGCATGAAGATGACCCTCGTGTGTCACCGGAGCACTTTCGCTCACTTCGGAACAAATGCAATGTACTTCGGATCCTTGTTTTCGACAACACGAGCCAAGTGATAAATCTGTTCCCTCAAAATCTGCCGCCATTCGTAACTGCCTTGCCGTGGTCCGTAGAAGGTCCGGTCACGCATCCGTTGAAAAAATCCCGTCAGGAAAACGCGTCGCCCCGTTTCCGCCAAATAGACCGCGGGCACAGCCTCACGGTCTTGGGCAGCGTCCACGTCGAAGGGTGGTTCGTCGTCGTTCGGTGGATCTTCCTCGGTATCTGGAACGGCATTGATGGCCGTTTCCTGCTGCGATGGCCCGGCATCGGCGAGCATCGCCTCGAGCGGGCGGTTTGGCCGCCTTTGAAAATCCATGATCCCCAGTTGCCGCCGGTTGAACATGCGCAGGACGAGCCCGTCGATCAACGGGCGGAATTCCTCGATGATATCCAATACCAGCGAAGGCCGTCCGTGCGCCGGTTGATGAAAAAACCCGATCATCGGATCCAAACCGCAGCGGCCGACTTCACTCTCCGCGACGTTGGTCAACAGCGCATAACCAAAGGAAAGGGCCGCATTGACCGGATCGCGGGGCGGTCGCCGATTACGATGCGTGAACGTGAAATCATCGGTCCGCAGCAAGCGTCCGAAGACTCCGAAATACAGTGCGGCCGCGCGACCCTCAAAGCCCCGCAGGCGATCCAGGTCCGTCTCGACCGACACTTGTTCAAGCAAGACACGCATGCGGCCCAGTGTCTCGGCAATATCAGGGTCGCGCAGACGTCGCTGGGCACGCAGCAATACATGCCGTTGGTGCTTCACCTTCCCAAACACGATCGCCCGCGCCACGCCCGCCGCAAATGCAGGTTCGTCGGCACGCCGCATCTGCGTCAACCGCAGAACCACGTTGCTCGACCCGCGCGTGATCAGACGCGCTCGAAACGTTCCCCGCATTGTGAGGTAAACAACGTCGATCCCCTTGCGTGCCAAGACCGCGATCGCCCCCGAGCTCAACTCGACGCGGCCGAACAGCAAGACCTGATCCAATTCGCCGATTCGCACGCGTTTGAATGCTTTTCCGCCACGCATGATCAGCAGCGAATCGCCCTCGGCATGCACGGTGGTCCCTTGTTCTGTAACGGCTAATGTGTGCATACACAACTTTCGCAAGCGATTGGCGTGTCCGCATCCGGCGTCCTCCGAAGTCCAGCGAGGTATGCGCGACCTATCCGGAGCTTGACGTCTTCTCCAGCGGCGTGTCCGTATCGGTCGGCACTTCCCACTGCAGCGTTTCCACACCTTCCTGCTCGGTCAATCGAAATACGCCGCCTTCCACGGCAAGACACCGCTCCGGCAAAGCACGGATCGCCTGGCAGAGCGCGTCACGCATCTCCGTCCACTGTTTGTCGATCTCGTAACGACGCTGTTCGAGAACCGTATAGCGGCGTGCCAACGTCTCCAAGTCGGTTTGCGTATTCGTGCAGTCCGCGGGCTGCGGCAGTGCGTCTTTCGGCAGCGTGTGCAGATGCAACACCGGTGTCGGATAATGGTCCGACGCGAATTCAAATGCGCACCGACAGCGCACGCGGCGCGTGACATGCCCAATTCGCGTCCGTATTCGCGGACACGAAATGGGATTTCCCTTCAGTTGACTCTTCATGAACGCATCTGTCCCGACGTCGACGCATTGATCAAGCAGGTAATTGACTGCTTGTGGACCGCCTGGAACGTGCCCCAAGGTATGCACCAGAACGACCTGTTCGTCGTGGCTCAACTGTCGATGTTCATCGACTTGTCGTTTGAGTTCCCCTAACACGGGACATTCCTCGAGCATGTGCCGGATGCGCGGATCAGCTTCAAAATCCGCTTCAGTCCATGGCGGCGGAACGTCGGGGGGCAATAAAGGCGTGGTGGCTTTGGAGACTTCCGCTTCCTCGCCGGTCGATTCACCCGTTTCCTCGGATTCGGCTGTCATCGGGCCGCGCGACGCCTTGAGTTGCTGGATCAACTCGTAAAGTGTTTTACGTTCCGCGCGCGCGGCCTGCCGTAAACACGTGAACGGATCGGAGACCGGACTACCGTGTTCATCCAAGAGCTGACTACGATATCCAGTCCGGCGATGCACGCCCAGCGGCAACTTGATCAAATTGCCCAGCCCCTTGCCCGATCGACGAGCCTGTTTAGGAAAAAACTCAAGTGAGAATTCGCTCGGCAAATCGCGTTGCAATTCGGCCAACATCAGCCGCCCCAGCTGATGCAGGACTTTTCCGCTTTCCGGTTGTTCAAGAAAGACCCAGTAGTGGCGGCCCTTGTAGCCGGAGTTCTCAAATAACGGGTCCAGACGCAGCGCGCGCAGCCTGGTCAACAACGCGATTCCGGTACGGCGCGTCAAGTCTCGCAGGCCGCGTGCCACATCCGGATCATGACGTGCGTGGTCCAAAGCCGGCCGAGTGATGTCCAAATCGATCGCGAACCAGTTGGCAGTTTGATCCAAACGCAGGGGATAGACGCCAATCGTATAGGTCCCAAGCAAGTGATTTCGAACGACCGCTGGGGTCAGTGGCTCGTGGACCGGCGCGTATCCGATCTGGCGGTCGCCAGGTCGGCACCACTGTCGCGCGTACACATCTTCGCGGCCGGCAAAGAGCGTGGCGAAACGCACACAATCTGAATCGGTCGGCGCCATGGCGGCGGCGCGATCGGTCTTCGCTTCGGTTGGTTCCGCCGGCACCTGGCTCACGCCCGCTTCGCCTGGTTCCGGCACATGCAGCAAATGTTCGACTCGATCCCGGGGAAGCCCACGAGCAATCGCGGTGTCTAGCGTCTCGCGCAAACGAGGCAGCGCCCCTTCGGCACGCATCAGGTCGACATATGTTTCGAGATAATCGTTGGAGGTTGGCTCCACGTCGAGCAGACGTTCCAGGATCGCGGCGGCACGATCCGTGTCGCCGCGTTCGCGGTAGTGTTCCGCGAGACGCCGCAAGGCAACGGCATCATGCCGATTGTCGCGCACCGCCAACTGGAATTCGTGAAACGCCAGCCCGATCAGACCGACCTGCTCGCAAAGCCGTCCCCAGCGTGTGTGATCGCCCTCCGTAGCCTGGTGATTCCCGACGGTCTGTTCAATGACCGCGACCGCGGATGGATCCCCCTGCTGGACCCGTTCTTCCAATACTTGAAGCATCGTCGAGATCATGGAAACACCTCGTCATGCTGCACCGATCCTCATACGATCACCAATTGCCCGAGGCCCATTACCGTCCCCTTGCCGAGGTGGAGCCACGTGCAAGCGGCGAGCAGCGGCCAGAGATTGTTAGCCCCGGCCGGCAGTTCCAGATAGCCCGTGACACCATGCAGATCCAAATCACGCGATTGGCGTCCTGAATAACGTATCAAGTCGAGCCGTTCGCCCCGCCAATCGCCGGATTGGACGTTGCGCGCGACGTCCAATAATTGCCGCGCCAGCGTTTTCCAGAAGCTCTGATAACAGGACGGCACGAATGCGCCTATTCGCCGCGCGGCGGCAACGACGATGTCAGGCAGTGCCGGCTGTTCGATCAAACGACCATGACGCCGTAAACGCAACGGTGCGGGGAACAGAAGCTGGCACGGTCTGGTCAAAAGATCGTGCGCGCTACGTGCACCGTCGGCCAACGACCAGGAAGAATCGGGGTCTGTCGTCTCGCCTGATGGTCCCAATGTGATCGAATCGCAAATACGAAACATGGTTCGGGCATGTCCAACCCCCCGGTGACAGGCCACGTCCCACGCTCGACATAACAACGGGTCGTGATCAATCGCATGGCCGATCAACAGCCACTCGATACCCGGAGCATACTCTGGATCCGCCGGTGCCGGTCGAATCAAATAGCCGGGTGGCCGTGGGTTGGATTGGTCCTTGCCTTCAAACACGACATGATACAGCGGCAAGTCCAGATCGTGCAACGCCGCGCCCCAAACGCCGCGCAGCATCGGCACGGTAGCCCGCACACCGGGCGTCTCCAGCAGCATCCGCCGCGGCAGGATCTGAATCTGTTCCAATACCAGTAAACACGCATCGGCCAACAGCGAGGATTCGGAGTCGGTCCTGCGCCCCGCATCCGGAAGGTCCGGGCCGCGTGAGATGGTTTCAGTTTTCATAATGAGTCGAGTTGTATGGGGTGCAAGAACCACAACGGCCAGCCGCGCAGAGAACGGGAGACCGCTGATCCACGCGCATGAGCGTTTATGACAGCGTATCGGATTACCCGCTTGTTACATTCAATTCACACGCATTGTCGAGTGTTTGCGATGGCAGGTGCCGGCCGTCGCGAATGCCTCTCGTTTCCGGCGCTGCCGGTCAATGGCGCCGCCCGGGTCGTCTTCCTTCTTTCTGTTTCTTGTGGTGTTTTTCTTCGCGTTTCTTTCGCGCTTCATCGGTCAAGTATCTGAATGAAGCGTTCTGTGGGTTGGGGCTGTTGACAACCACCTGCACGCGATCGCCAGCCGATTTGTCTTCAGGAACGTCTTGGGAGTTCACGATCGCTCCCTCGATTCCGCCACCTGCATGTTTGACTCTCCAGCCGCCCTTTTTCGTTTTCACCGGCAGCAGTTCGGCCTCGACGATGTCACCACTCTTGAGCGGCGTCGAACCGCGTGCCGATGAAGGCGTGCTTGCGGACGGAGCCGACGGGCGCGCACGTTGACTGCCCCGGGGGCCTTGAAAACCGCCGCGAGGGGCAGTTGATTTCCGCAACGGCTGGTCGAGTTCTTCTTTGAACCGGTCAAGGAATTCGCTCAAAAACTCGCGGCTTTTCTGCAAGTCGGGAAGATAGGGGGCGGGTAGGCCGACCGCACGTACTCGATGCCCTTGGGGCGTTCTTTCAACGTGGATCCAGACCGGCGAAGCGTAGCGGTCGTTCTTTCCCATCTGTTGCGGCACTTCCGATCGCAACGTCTGGTCACGCTGCCAACCCGCTCTGTCTTGATGTCGCATCGGTTCTCTGCGTGGACCGTGAATCTTACGTGGCAGTCCGAGACCCCGTTTGACCCGATTGTGCTTCCAGTGCTGGGCCACGGCCTGATAAGCGAAGCCGACATGGTCCATCACTTGCCATGCATCCGGGCTTGGCACTTCGACTGCGATGGTCGTATGCCATGATTTTCCCGGTTCTCCCAGCGCGGACGACTCGACGCGTTGTTCGCTGAATTGATTGGCAAGTTTCAGTCCTTGGCGCAATTCCGCGGCGGCGAATCGGCACGCATCGACATTGTCGAAAGCAAACTCGGCACTTTCCAGCATCAGCGAGCCGAATCCCTTGCGCGCCTTGGAACCGCACGCGCCGAAGTGGCACAATAGCCAAAGAGCGGCCGCCGCCTGTTTGAGGGCAGTCGGTGCGGGAACGTCAACGGTTTGGCTTTTCTGACCCTTGTCGGAGTTCTCGTATTTCGCATTGGTTGCCATCAGTCGAATCGACCACTGCGCCCCGGGCTCCACATAGAACCGATGCCTGTCCTGTTCGTCCATGCCGTAGGAAGCATAAAACAATCCCTGCGTGGTTTTGCCGCCGGCGGGAGGATCACCAAGTTGGTGTTCCTGTTTGAATGACCAGATGGGGCGAAAATGGTCTTTGTAGTTAAAGGCCTGGACCCGCGGTTTACCGATCGGTTCAATCACGATGCGCACCGCCCCGGCAGCCGACGTATCACCCCAAATCGCGGCTTCCAAGCGTCTGAGTGTGGGCACATCGAGGAACCCGGCATGCAGGGTGCGCCACCACCAACGCAGCAGGCCGCGAAGGGTTGCGGGGCGCAAATCGCAGCCTTCGCTTGCCTGAGGATCCTCGAACTGTTCCGCGCCGGCCAGGAACGCGGGCGTCGCGAGACGCACTTGTGCGATCCCATCGGCACGGCGCGCTGTTCGAGTCGCTTCCGCCCAATCGTGATTCGCGGCCTCAATGATTTCTTGATCGGCTTGCTCAAACGCGAACGTTCCGTAACCGGCATTCGTTTTGGCTCCGGCGCCGAGTGTCGTCAATGCGCTGATAAGCCACTGGCGGGCCAGCGACAGCCGTTCATTGGCAACGATATCACTGCGTTTACTCAACGCGAACCGGAACTCCTGGTCCGCGGCTACCGCCAGAAAATAGACGGGAACCGGACTATCCCAATCCCCGGGACTCGCCTTGCCCTGGTAGTACTTGGGAAAGTGACAGTTGACAATATCTTCGATCAGCCTGGGCCATTCGAGCGGCCACGCATCGTGAAACACGATGCGACCGCTCGCAGCGCCGGCATCAGTATCGCGTGTCGTGAGCGTTTTCGGCTTCCACGTTTTTCCGCGATCGCTTCCGGGTGACCAGCCGAATACATCTTCGATAGTCTGCCAGGCATCAGCCGCTTTTTGTCGTTCCACATCGGTTGCCGGTTGCCCCTTCTCATCGGCGGCGTATTGCGTTGGAAACCAAACCGTCTCCGCATAGGCTCGTGCCATGCCTTTGAGTCCGGTCCCGGGCAGGTAGCCAAAGCCGTAGACTTGATGCAAACAGATGCCGGCGTTTTCGAGTGCCGACGCACGTGCCAGATGCAATGTCAGGCTACCGACCGTCCGGCCATCGAAGGTGATGGCATTCAGCGCTTCCAGCATGCGGTCATGACGCTGAAAAAGCGATGGATAGACGGAGAATTCGTCGCGCGACAGTGCCACGACTCTTTTCACCGTGGGCTTCTGGACGAGTTCGGATAACTTGCCGCTATCATCACCCGGCAAATCGGACGCGGCGTATTTGTCCAGCATGAGACCAGGGTGCTTATTGAATTTCACGAGACGTTCGGTGCTTCTTGGCAGTGGAACGCGTGGTGGTGAGGACATGATGAATCACTCCCTGACAAGACAATGGGCAGGTTCTGTCATGAGCTCCCGAAACCTGCGGTGGGCTCATCCTGCTCTGAAGAACGTACGGTTATGTTAGTCGGCGGTGACGTCGGTCAGGTCCTCGGCTTCGGCAAAGCGGTTGAGCCATTGCAGATAGGCGAGCACCTCGTCCGTCGCACGACGCAAAAACTCGGAATCCCCATTGATAATACTCTCGAGCAACGAGTTGGATTTACTACCGGGCAACTCGCGCTTGCGCAACGTCCAGTCGGTAAGGTGAGCATCCAGGAGCTGGAGGTTTGTTTTTTTGCTCTTGGCCTTGGCTTGGATAAAGACCAGCGCTTGTCCAAGCCCCGAGTTAATGATGCGGATTGGCAGTTTCTTTGCCTCGCCGGCGTATTCCTTGCGGTCCTTTTCACCCGGCACTGTTTTGAGCAGTTCCTGAATTGCATTCCAGGCGTGTTTGGCGCGCCGTTGATCGAGTGTCGGTTTGGTCGAACCGATGTTGGAGGTTCCGGAATCTGTTGTCATTGCACCATCTCCGTGGTAGTCCGTTGTGTCCAAAACCGCGCGGCACAGATCCCCTTGCCGGTCGTTTCATCACCGCCAATCTGTAAAACGGGGGGCACGCAATCGATCACGTACTTCATCACTTCGCCGGAATCGGCATCGACCCCTTGGCGGCGGCTGCTGTTGGCGAACACAACCGAGTAGAACATCGTTTCAGCCGGTAGGAACTCTTGGTAAAACAAGGCGCCCTTGCGGACGGTCTTGCGCTCATAATCGAGTCCGATGCGGGCGACGACTTCCGTGGCGTGGCGGACAAAGTGCGTGAAGTGATCATCGTGCAAGATGACCAGATGGGACAGGAATTGCGCGCGTGTCAGTTCGTCCGTGGCCGCCGTGGCGATCCACTCGGCGATCACCGTGTCTTCGCCCACGCGTTGGAGTTCGAATTCTTCCAAGACGACGGTCGCGCCATCAACGAGCAGGTCGCTTTTGGCATCGCAAAACACTTCGTTCGGGCCAGGTTGAGGCACGTTCCGGAAAATGCTGTCGCCGGCACCCGCGAGCATCGCGTCGCGACGCAGCCGATTCAGTACCGACGGGCACGTTATCCATGCGAAGACGCCGCGCAGCGAGCGAACTGGAAACGCGAGGATGCGGGCGTCGGTAACGGCCAAAGCACCCGCGTGTTTCTCCGCGTCCCCTGTTTCTGGTCCAAATGCGGCCAACCAATAGTCTTCTTCCGCGTCAGTGGGTGGCCGGCAAATATCGCGCAGGATTCCTTTGAGTGACGAACCGGGAACGGTCGGCCAAAGCGTATGGCGTTCCCGTTGAACGGGCAAATCGATCACGCCAAGCGCGGTTCCCGCACCAGGATGAACCGGCGTCTGTGCATGCAGGAACAGCAGACGGGAAACCGTCGTTCTATCGTTTGTCATCATTCCATACTCCTGTGAGATAGCATCCCCAACCCTGCTGGCGGTCCAAAGGCTGGTCAGCCAGGGTGTCGCAAGGTGATTCGATTGGTCGATCCAACAAATAGACGCTGCCCGGCATCGCCGCCGAACGACTTGGTTTCGGGCCCCCGCGTGCCAGGTCCCATCCGCTGATGGAGAGTCCACCCGGTACGCACGCAGACACAATACGATCCTTCACGGTGGCGGGACACCACGGCAAATCGAACAGCCCGGGTGTCGTGAGCAGCAACAACGGTTTGGCTGATGGCCGGTCGGCGGAATCGGGTTCCAACGCGTGCCAATCAAACGGATGGTCAAGGGAGCGAATCGCAACCCGGCGTCCTTCACCACCGAACGCGAGCGTCCGCACCGACGCGAAGGCGTCGGGCGGCGCATCATCGGGGAGAACAACTTCCGCGTAAAAGACCGTCTGGCGGTTCCGCGCCAGATCGTGCCGTGGCACGACGAACCGGGCGGCGTAGATCAGTGATTCGGCCGCCGTCTGGCTCGACGGCTCAATGGCGATCCCGGTACGGTGATCCCACGCGAACAAATCATCCGTCTTGATCAGTTCCGCGCTGGACACGGGGTCGCCATGCAAAAAGGCAGACGTTCCAGCGGCGGTCAAAAAGCCGGCGGTCGCTTTCACGGATTGCCGATGGTGCGTCCATAGTGGCCGCAGGCCTTGGCGGCCGCTGAACGTGCCACCCCAGCCGGGCAACGCATCGGTGTCGGGCAGCGGATGCAACCGGATCAGGCTATGGTCGGAGTCCTCTTCCAGGTCTTTCAGGATTGCGGGGACGGGGACCAACACGTCAGGTTGCGCCGCATCGTTGTCCAGTGGAACTCGTGCGGGCCACGGACCACGCACGGCGATCTGGTGAATCCAGGACGGCAATCCCATTGCGTCCAGTGCCTCGGCGATCGTCTGACGCTGTTGCGTGACGCGTTGGCGCAGCTGGGGATACGGGCAATCGTATTGGGTCAAAAAGTGGGTCCAAACCGCTCCGGCCAGTGTTTGCGGCAGCGGAACGGTACGGCTTGCGGCGCGTGTTGCGGCGCCAAACGGCCGTCCATCCCGAAAGAACAAAACATCGAGCGGTTGCAGCAAAATACCCACCGTTGTGCAACCGATGCCTTGTGTTACAGCGGTCATCACCTGCTCCTTCCTCGAGCCAAGAACGCGGCGGTTTGACAAAGTGTGATGAATTGTTCCAGCGATCGGGACGGCGTCACAGGTGTTCGCGCATCACGCGAAGCGAGACAGTCGTGAAATTGCCCGAACGCATCGGCAAGCAGGTCACCGGCTGTTGTCGATGTTTCCGACTGTTCGCCCAGTGCCTGACGTGTTTCCGTTTCGGACCGGTTGACTTGACGGCGAATTTCGGCCTGCATCGCTTTGGTAGGGAGTGCGCCAAGCGTTGGCAACAGAGCGCGCAAATGGTACGCCCAGCGGTCGGATGCTTCGTGGCGAAAGGCACCGACCCAATCGTCCACTGTCTTGACAAATGTCCACGGACATTGGGCGACGGCATGTTCTCCCGATCGCCGACATGCGGCAACAAAGAGTGTGTCTCGGCCTGCTTCTTTTGCCGCATGCTCGGCCGCCCGTGCCTGGTCCAACGCGAAACGCAGATCTTCCTTGTGGTGAACCACCGCCAATCCCGCACTGACGGTGGCGGTCGGCCCCATCAGCAATCGTTGTCGGCCGGTGTCGTCGGCCGCCCACATTTCGCGATAGGTCTCGCGCAGTTCCGAAACGCATTTCAGAGCGGAAACTGTTGGCAACAAGGCGAGCACATCATCACCGCCGGCATAGATCAGCGTTCCCTGATGACGGCGTACGATGGCTGGCACAAAGTGCAATGCGAAATTCGCCAACGCGCGGCTGATCGTTGCGTGCAAAGCGGGCGTGACAGGGCGACGCTTGTTCAGACCATCGTGTGCGGCCGGCAGATCTTCAAAATACGACCGCAGCTGCGGATGCAGAATGTCACGTACCCGCGGCGACAATTCGCCACGCAGCCATTTGCCGAGCTCGTCACCGTCCATCGCCAAAACCGAGTAGTAGGCCGGCGGCGCACCATGCTGCTTTCGAGCGTCGCGGATCTGTTGCCAAATCTCATTCGGACAGCTTTCGTCATCGGATTCGGTGTCGTTGGCCAGTAGGTGTAACCATTGTCCGCTCCACTGGCCGTTTTCTGTTTCCTTGCGCGCCACGTCGGGATCCAACAAGTCGTGCCCCGTGGCACGCGCCGCCGCAAGCCACGGCGCCGCGGCGATCGTGGCGGTATCTTCGATGCGCAACTCACGGGCGTCGGACAGTTGCAACTCCTTCACGAATAAAACCGGCCCGGCGAAACGTTTGACCAGGGCAACCGCGCCAAGTCGTTCGCCGGCACGCACACGCACCCCGCCGACGCGGACGTTCGCCGACACGTGATCCCAGAACGGTTGCGATTCGTTCAGGTCGCTTGGTCCCATCTGTTCGGCGGCACCGGTAATGCTGCACTTGGGTGCCGTCTTCTCGAACGGTTCAGTACGCGTGTGCGGCGGCAGTCGACGTACTGCCTTGTCCGCTTCCGCCAGCCGTGCCGAAAGTTCAAGCCGATACTGCCATTGGCCGGCGCTGCGCTGCGAGTATCCAGGCCAATCCGATTCGGGCATGGCGTTTTCGAGGTTCCGAACCGCCTGGACGTCTTCGAAAGCGTCCTCGAATCTAGTACTGCCAGTCAGCAGTTTCGCGAGCGCCGTATCATCGCACGGGCGCCACGGCAACACGGTTGTCCGAACGTCGAAAGACGCATCGATCTGGTCCTGCCACAAACGATCCCAATGCGCATCGATGGTCGCGAGTGATGAGTCCAGTTTCCGATGAACGGCTTCGGCAAGTTGGTGCCACCGGCGTCGGGCCGCCGCGCGACACTGTTCGGCAAGTTCTGTCGCAACGCGGCCATCTTGACCCCACGGCACGACCGCGACAAAACGATTGGGAATACATGGTGTCTTGCGCAATTTCAACGCTGGCATCGGAATGGCATCATGCAGCCCATATTCTTCGCGCAGCCAGATATCAAACATGGGGATACCGCGCAAGGCCGGGTAGACCAGCGACGTCGGACCGTACTGCCGAATAACTGGAAGCAGCGCCCCAAACGCAAGCCATGAAAGAATCATGCTACCGGACCATAAATCGCGCACCGTGCGTGCCGAACTGATGAAGCTCTGTACCGGCCCCACCGAAAACGACAGGAACGCTGCTCCGTGATTGGAACCAACCGATGGCTGCAGCGCGGTCGTCGTGTCGAGATGGTCCCAAATCGTATGATCTGGAATTCGCGTGTCTGCCGGGATATGGGCGTAGATGGAACGATGTGCCGCTAATCGATCCGGCAACGAACGCCACAACAGCAAGAATCTTGCCGCCAGGTCGTCCGTGCCGTCGAGCAGTTGTTCCATAATCTGAGCGACACGATCTTTTTCGACGGACCGCGCTGAATCGACTAGTTCGCCCCCCGCTTGCTTGCCGCATAACGGGTGCAGAATCAGTAATTGGTCCGCATCAACAACCGCTCTTTCGTCTGCCTTCCAGTGGGGTGCAGGCAAACGCTCAGTGGCTGCCGCGACCTGGTCGGCGTGCGCCGCATCGAGATTCAGCATGTCCGGTTCCTGGCCAAAAGCAACACCCGAGTAATACCGTGCCCGTTGAACATGCCCTCGAATGTCAAACGCTTTATCAGGGGGATCGTGCAGCCATGCAGCCAGCAAATCAGCAACATCAAGCATTTTTCAGCCTCCCAAGCAAGTTCACTCGGTGCGCGCCACGCGAAACGGCAGGTTGGAGTTGGGCAGGAGTGTATTGGCCGTGGTTCCCATTCGGTATGCTTGAAAGCAAAGCGATGAAGGAGACGGCCCTGCCCCACTTGGGGGCCACCTGACCCTCGAAAGCCGAGCCCAGTTTACCATTTGCCAAACGCGGGTCAACAACCCAAGTTCGCTGTTACATAACAAAGACCGCGGCGGCGTATCCGGAAAATTCTCGGATTTTGTCGTACGTCGCGCGGATCTGTTGATTACCGGCGGCCACGATTCAGAAGAAAATAAATCGCGGATGAACGCTGAATTGGTTTATCGCGTGACAGAATGCGCGCTAAATGAACGGCATTATTTCCAGTAGCGCATCCGCGGCGGACAAGTCCGGTGTGGCGCCCAGGATGTTGGCGACGCCCTCGTAGTACTTCCTTGCCTGATCGAAGTGCGGTGCGTCGAGGTAGCGCAGAAAAGCGGCCCGAGATTCTCGCCAGAGATGGGTATCACCTGCATAGGCAGCCACGGCAAGTTCCATGCAACACGCGAAGAATGCGAGAACCGTGACTGCCGAACCGCCAGGGCGGGATCTAAGAAAAAGTCCTGCCGCCTTGCGAAATCTGACGACGGCATCGGGACGACCGGTTTGGCGAGCGGTTGCCTGGTAGTAAAAGGCAAATGGATGTACCGGATTCGATACTTCTTCCGCGTCACGCTCCATCCGGTCATCCTGCCACGGACGCCCGGTGCGGCGTGCCAGCTCGGCCTTCGCGAAACACAACATCCAGTACGAAAACGAATCGATCGCATCGAGTTGCTCATTTTGCTCGATTGCTTTCCGCGCTTCCGCGATGCGTCCGATACGCAAGTACCCGAGGATGAGATAATTTCGTGTGCGCGCGATATTGGCCCGGTCACATCGCTTTTGGATGGACAGCGATGCATGCAGATTATCTTCCCATCCTTCGCGCGTGACCGCGATTTGTGCGCGCGCCAGCGTGTTGAGGATGCGGATTCGCGTGTCCGGATGCAAACAGCGTCCGTCACGGTCGATGCGGGAACGCCATGGCTCGAGTTCTTCGCAGCATTGTGCAAACGCATGTTTGTCAAAAAGCGACGCGGCAAGGTCGACCGTTGCAAGTGCGACCTGGTCGTGACATGTTGCATCACCGCTTTGCTCGAGTTGAGTCTTGATGTGACGTGATCTCTGGTACGCTTCTTGAAAACGTCCGAGATGTCGGCAGAGATTGGCGATCTTCGTGGCCGAAACCGTTCGCTCCCAAATGGGCACTTCATCTGCAAGTTCACAAGACTCGATACGCATCGCAAGGTCCAGGGCGGCTTGATAATCGTGTTGGGTTTCCTCGAGAACCCGTAATCGCTCAACGACGTTCGTCAATTCGTGGCGGGTCAGCTCGACTCTTTCGAGCAGTGGAGTGAATAGCAACGTTCTTTCGAGATAGTGCGCCAAGTCTTGAAGATCACGCACGCACCAGACCGTGTCGAAACGGGTGTCGTAGCGTGCTGATTCGGCGCAGTCCGCGTGCCGAACCAGTAGAGAACCGCGCCCATACTCGCGAAGAAAGACGTGAATTTTCGTGCCGATTCCATCGACGGGTGCCAGACGGTCCGCGCGTGCTGGCTGAACGAGAGAGCATACGCACGATAGCAGGTTCCGATTCTGTCCTTGGACCGCGCGCATGATGGCAAGCAGCGCTGCCACGGTCATCGACGATCCATCGGCATGTTCATGCAGTTCTTCCTCGATGGAAAATGCGAAACGCTCGGGAATAATGCCACCCATTGGTATATGAGATAGCCCAAGCAAACGTGTCAACAGGTGTTGCACGTCGGTCGAATTGAATGGCAAGAATGGCGAGACACGCCAAATCTTGGAGCGGGTCACGCGCAGCGGTACAGTGAACCCGCGCGGGCCGACCCGATCGACGATGATGCCGACCACTCCTGGCGTGGGCTCGCACTGACCGACGACAAAATCTTCCGGCAAGATGGCCTCCTCACGCATTTTTTCGAGCGGTGCCGCCGGCAACTGAATTCCCCGCTCTTGCATGCTGTGCACGACATTGGCCAGTTGTTGCTCCGCGTCGAGATAGCTAATCTCATGTGGTACACGTTCCCACAGAATACGCGCCGTCTCAGTCAGGCTCCAGATTGGGTTCGTGCGAAAATAACGTTTGGAAAGAAAAGGCCGAGTTGTCATTGGATTCGCCTTGAGGACCGGTAGCAAGGTCCATGGATATGACGATCGAGATGGCGTCCTATCGGTATACTGCAAATGAGCGACAACCACGAGTCATGCGAACGGATCCCAATGATGGGAAAGATGGGCGGACACAGGGCGGGGTAACGGCTTCTTTGCGAGCGTACAAGGGGGTCGATATTCGCGGTAATGATGGTGTCCTATTCGCGTGATCGATGGTTCCATGTCTCCTGTATTTTCAGTGGCAATCATTCGCCGGGATGGCAATAGACACACGTTGAATTGAGTGAGCATTGCCAAGACGACGCCGGTTCAAGACTCACGTTGAATGGTGATTTGGCGATTCCCAGTTGTTTTCAGTTGAATCTTGTCGTTATGCCACGAAAGCTTTGGAAAGGCCCGAAACATGCGCTTGGCCGGGGTCGGCTTCCACTGCAAAACCGTCCACGATCCTTGCTCGGTCAGTACTGAAACACGCGGCGCGGACTCATCGGTATCCGGTGTGTAAACCAAGTGGATGCGTTCTTGTTCGAGACACGCGACAAGCAGTCCCGGGAAACCGGAATCAAGCTTATGATAGCGGACCGGTAGCGTGCTGGCCGCACGGCGCTGCTCGAGCACCTCGTCAATCAGATCATTGGATGCAGCTGCCATCAGCTTATCACCAGGCAGTGGTGAGGGCACATCATCTGGGGGTATCGAAAGAGCATGCCGGTTGATCGTTCCGGAGGGAGGTTGTGGCCACTGGGACTCAAAGTCCGCCAAGAAAATGACACCGCCCCCGTTGTTTTTCTCCGTGTCCGCGTCATCCGACGTGGCCACCAGTGATGATCGCAAAACCTCGACCGCCTGCGCAACCTCGGTCATCCAACGCAGGTATTCGGGATCAACGTCCGTTTCATGTTGCCGCGACGTGGGACGCAAGCTGTCGCGAACCATTTGCGCCAAGGTTCGAGTCGCCGCCGCCACATAACGCTCCGCAATGTGCCCGGAACGTAGTTGGGGATCAAAATCGGACCGGCGCAGCCAAAGGCCGCACCCGCAACGCAAGACAAGTGGTCCACAATCAACGTCTTCAGGTATGCGCGTGTCCGCTATCCCGACATCGCGGTGGTCATCGGCGGGAATGGTATACAGAAGGCGGCGATCGTCCGGGTGAACCAGAATAACTGCCCACTGCAGAGCAATCTTGATGGGCAATGAGAATACGTACAGATCACCCGGTGCCGGCTCCGTTGGCCGGGATTCGAGCGTGGTTTGGACGCGGCGGTGGCGGCGCACAGCCGCGCCGATCAACTTCTCGATATGTCGTTTCCGATCGCTATCCGGATTGACCATAATCTGCTCTTCGGCCGATTCGTTTAATCTCTAGCTGACCACGCAACACGAGTCCAGGCACTTCTGATGAGTTTGCAATAATCGGATATGGTGCTCGTACGCAAACCGAGCCGTCTTCCCAACTCCGCTTGGGATATCACGTCTTCATCCGAATTCGCCATGGCAACCATTTCATCGAAGACGCGAATCAGGTGCTCCTTCGTCTTCGCGCGGCGATCAAGTTGCAGGATTGCGTCACGAACCTTGGCGACGTGGGCAGCGTGATGCTCCCTGATTTCATAACCGCCGTCTGGCGGCGGTATCCGACTCGCAACGCCATTTTGTATCGCCACGAGCTCTGTAAACTCTTTGGTATTCAGATCTTGCGACCACCCCACGGTTTCGCAGTCGCGCACTTCGCCTTTGACGATATCGACGAGATCCTTGAGCATGAATGCGTCGATGCCACCGTATCTCAAGTCCGCAACGCCGGCAAGAACGGCTTGCTGAGCAGACTCGTTTTGTCTTGCCAACAAGTGGATTTGGCCTTCCCAAGCCGCACTTGCTTTTACCGCGTCTCGCAGTCTGTCCGCAGGTGCGGGACGGTCCGACGAGACACTGGGGAAACGTAAGATAGTCTCGTTACGGAGTTTCCCGTCGCGAAGTGACTCGCCAGTCAGCATTTCCCGTTCAATCGCGAGACGCAAACCGGCCTCGATGTTCTTGAACACCGCATAGCCGAGTGGATCCGTGCGCCGCTGCTTTTCGAGGATGAAGTTGTCGATGTTGCGCAACACCAAGCCGTCTATACTGTCGCGAACCTTCAGCTGTTGGGTTAATGAATGAAATCGCTTCAGGATGGCGAATTCATAACAATCGTAGGTAACGTCCTGCAGCACATCGTCCCAGTCGTTCGGATCATTGCCAGCATAACCCAGGATCGCCGGTGGATATTTCAAGAGTCCATTTCTTCGGAGACGTGAACGTATGGCGGCAGCAAAAGCGTCCCAGAACTCGATATTGGGAAACTCTCGTGGGTCCAGCGCAATGACATGTTGTGTGAACCGTGTATCCACCGCGATCTCTTACGTTAACGGAAACACTCGATGAAGCTCTGCCTGCAATAGCGAAAGATCGTGACGATCAAGCCGGCCAACGAGCCTGTTTTCGTGAAGCAGTTCGATTTTGCGCAAGCGAAACTTCCGTGGCTCAATTGTGAACGCCGTCGTTTTGATCAGCCCATTTGCACGTGAAGCTAAAACAGTCACCACGCGCGGAAATCGGTGCGGGCAACCCTCAGCATCGGTGCCTTTCAACAGAATTGCATATCGGTGTTCCGTGCCGCACAAAGTACATGCGCCAGGGTGCTCAACACGTCCCACGGCCTGAAACCCCCACATCGAATCAGGCACTTTGTAGACAGATCCCACGAATTCCGTCATCGACTCCGTCCTACTGGTTGCTGACGACTGGCCGCCCTCTCCTGCATATGCCTCTGGCATGGCCGATCGGTGGGCACGTAACCGATTTGATCTTCGATTCTTACCGGGCACGGCAACCTCGGAACCTGTTATTGCACGTTTAACGTGTACGCGCTTGGGATATCGGACAACGCCATTAACGCACGACTTTTGTCCATTGTTACCGGATCCCATGGTCGTTGCAAGACGATCGACGAATGGACCGTGAGCAACGCCGCCCTGTCGTTGCGGGCCACTCTGTCAATTAGCATAAACGGGAATTACCTGCCGCGTGCACGGAATCCGTATCTCGAAATCGCACGATGCGGGTGGCCCGCAACCCACAAGGGAGTACGCCCTCGCATGCGCAGCGCTCCTGTTGTTCGCTTGGAAAAACACTTGCGCACCGTGCGCGCAGGTGGCAGCCTAAGAATCTAGCGAGGCGTTGCCTCCAACCAACTGACGCATGACCAGGCGGTCACGGCTCGGAGAGCCGCTCCACCTAGAGCGCCGAAGAAATCGACTTGTGGCGCCGCCCGATATCCAGGTGGGCGGCAAAGGTAAGTCCGTTCTCCGAACGGACCGCAACCCCGTCCCAAACGCATACCCCGGCAGGCGTCCCCCACGCCCATGCCGTAAGCCGAAGGCCGTTGGCGTATGATCGTGCTTTTTGTGTAACGCCTTCGGCGTAAGG
>CAZSOG010000005.1:0-17956 GCA_964607555.1 uncultured Pirellulaceae bacterium
GTGTTTTCCTGCTACATCAAAGCCGCGCGGCCCGGCACGCCGGTGCGATTACTGGTCTTTCAAGAAGGCGCGGGCCGGCGTGAGACAATCGTTCATGCATCAACTCGGTGGCAGCGATATGAACTGCCGTTTAAGGCCGGGGCGCGATACTTCTGGTGCGCCGCCGGGCCGGATTTGCGCGACGCATCGCTCGCGCAGGCCACGGTATGGCTTGACGCGATGCAGCTTGACGCCGGCAAGTCAGCGCGGGAGTACCGCCCACGGTCGTTGGCCGAGAGTGCGGTAACGACCGCACGGGTCGGCAACATCTTTACGCAACCTGATGCCGGCATGTCGGTCACGGTTCACCTTTGGAACGGCACCGACTCGCCAAAACACCAGGTGGGTCGCCTTGCGGTTACTGATTTTCGTGATCGTGAAGTCTTGACGAAGAACGTCACGGCTAACGTACCACCCGAGTCCGCCAAGGAAATCACGCTAACGGGTTTATTGCGTGACAAACGGGGATTCTATCGGGTGGCGTGGAAACCGAGCGGCCACGATGCGGCGTTTCCGCAGTCGCTGCGCTGCGCACTGATCCGGCCGTACGCCCATAATGACTCGCCGTTCGGCATGAATCACGCGTACCCGTGGGACTTCATGCTCCGACTCTGTAAGACGGCCGGTCTGACATGGATGCGCGACTGGTCGGCGAAGTGGCACACGGTCCAACCACAGCCGAACCGATGGGACTTCTCCAAGGTCGACCCGCAGATCAATCGGGTGTTGGACTGTACGCTGAACCCACTGGTATTGCTGCCATTCCCTTCAGCGCCCTGGTGCAGCACGGCGGACATGGACAAGATTCGAAAAGTACTGGGCAAGGACGACTACCGAGTGGGTCGTTCGGCCGTCGCATGCCCTGCCAACGATGCGTCACTGTTTCGCACGTACGTCGCGCGCACGGTGGAACATTACCAGGATCGCGTGAAGTGGTTCGAGATCATGAACGAGCCGATTTACACGACCTACGCCGTGCCCGCGCGGTTTGGCTATGGACTGGAAGACTACCTCACCATTCTCCGTAACGCTTACGAGACGATCAAACAGACGGACCGTGCATTGCACGTGATCGGGGGAATCGGCACCTGGCCGGACAGTCATTGGGTGCAGGAGTTCATTGATGCCGACGGTCTGAAATGGTGCGACGTCATGGACGTTCACTTGTATCCCGTGACGATTCCGCCCGAGCTATACGAGCGTGGCCTGGCGGATACCTGGGAGAAAATGCGGGCACGCGGGCAGGCAAGACCGATCTGGTTGACGGAATTCGGCTGTTACGCCGACGATGACCCGTACATGACCCCCAGCGCCATCGGCGACTCGGCAATGAGCCGTGCCAACTGGCCGTCCGAGCAGGCAGCCTCCGAAGCACTCGTGAAATCGTCCGCCGTCTTCCTGACCCACGGTTTGCGGAAGATATTCTTTCACGCCGGGACCTGCGGACCGATCAACGGGCGCAACGGTGGTGGCATCTTTTTCGAATACGGCGGCGCGCCGCGCAAAATGTACGCGGCCCTAAGCAACCTCGCGAACACGCTCGGCCCAAATCCCGAACCGAAGACCGTGTTTGGCAGCAGCGGCGCACTTTGTCATTACGTGTTCGCGACGAACCGGGGCGCCGTGATGATTGCATGGGTCACGCATGACACACCATTGTCTCTCGACGTACCGGACGATATTTCCGTGTACGACATCATGGGTAATCCACTGAAGAAACACACGATCGTCGTGCGTGGTACACCCGTCTATTTTCGTTCGGCCGAACTGCGGACGATTCAAAAGTGGCTGAAGCGTCTGGCCGCCGAATAGCGAAACTCCAGCAGAAGGAGCATCACACATGAACCGACCCAACACGAATCGCCGGACGTTTCTGCGTGCATCTTGCGGTTTGCTGGCCTCATCCGGCTTGGCGTGCCGGGCCTTGGCCGGTCGGCGCCCACCGGTCACCGATCCGCGTGCAACCGATGGCGACGAGCTCCATCAACCGGATTGGAAAGAGCGTTTGACGATAACCGTGGGGCCCGGGAAGGCCGACCTCGTCGGCGCAAATGACCGGGTCATTCAGGCGGCGGTCGACTATGTCGCCCGGTTGGGTGGTGGCACGGTGCGCGTCCTTCCAGGAACCTATACGCTGCGCAACGCCATCTTTCTGCCCTCCGGAATCCGGCTACTTGGCAGCGGCCCGGAATCGGTGCTGACCAAGATCGCTTCGCGGACGGTTCCGCTGGCCGACGATTCGGATTGGTATGACCAGGAGATCACGCTTAAAGACGCCGGCGGTTTTCGCGTCGGCGACGGTGTCGTCCTGCGTGCCAAGGACCCGCACACCGGTGGCCCGACCGTGATCAAACGCACGCTCGTCGCACGTAGCGGCAATCGGTTCAAGCTGGACGACGGCCTGCGCAAGAATCTCTGGTTGTCCGGCAAACCGACCTGCGCGGCGCTCTTCCCGTTGCTGACCAGCGAGCGCACAGGTGACGTGCAAATCGAGAATATCGCCTTGGATGGAAACAAGACAAACAACGATCTCCTGGACGGCAACTACGCCGGCTGTATCTTCCTGCAAGACTGTAATCGTTACACCATTCGTAATGTCGAAGCACGCAATTACCATGGCGATGGAATCAGTTTTCAAGTGTGTCATGACGTCGTCGTGCAGCACTGCCACTGTCACCACAACACGAATCTAGGCATCCACCCCGGATCGGGCTCGCAACGGCCATTGATTCTGGACAACCAATCGGATCACAACAGCATTGGCCTGTTCTGGTGCTGGGGCGTCAAGTACGGACTGGCCGAGCACAACACGTTCGACGCCAACAGCAGCTATGGTATTTCGATTGGCCACCGTGACACGGATAACGTCATGCGTAACAATGACGTGACCAACAGTGGCAAAGTCGGCATCCTGTTTCGCGACGCCGCGCAAGGCCGTGATTTCTGGCCCAACCGAAACCTGGTCGAAGCCAACCGTATCGTTAACAGCGGCGGCGACGAAGGCGTCGCGATCGACATCACGGGTAAACCGCATGCGGTGCGCATCGTGCGGAACGAGCTACGTGAAACACGTGGCCCGGCGCAGCGCGTCGCCATTCGCATCGGCCCGGACGCCGGCGAGGTCGAGCTGATCGACAACACCATACAAGGCTTTGCCAAACCGGTGGTGGATCGACGCTAACGCACGTCAATCAAAGCTTCCACGGCTTGCGATACTCGTAATGCAACATCGCGTTGGCTTCGGGATTGTTGGTAACCTGCTCCTTGTCCGGGTCCCATTCAATGCGCTGGCCGACCGCCAGCGAAATCTTGGACAACAGCGCCAATGTCGTCGAACGATGGCCCTCCTCGATATCGGCGTTCGGCACCGCGCGCGAGCGAATACAATCGAGGAAATTCCGCGCGTGCTGGGCGGTCAGATCTCCATCCGTGCCTTTGATCGTCACCGGATCCATCCGCGGCCCCGGCTCTTGAAATTGGCCGCCTTTTTCCGGCACGATCTCGAGCGTCCGGTCAGTTGTGAACATGACACCCTGCGTACCGCGCAGCTCGGCATTCCACCCGCTGCGGGCGTTGGTCTGGTAGCCACTGGCTTCGAACATGCCGAACATGGACAGCCAACCACCCGGATACTGAAACACGGTCATGGCGGTATCCGGGATCGTGCGGTCGTCATCCACAGCGAATTTGCCGCCCATGCAACAGACCGACGTTGGCCCTTTCGCATTCATCATCCAGCGAATCAAATCGAGCGAATGCACGCCGTTATTCGAGATCTGACTGCAATACTCCTTCCACCAGCGGAACTTGTAGGGGGCGATCGTTGCCTGGAAAGGATGAAACGGGCGCGGGCCCAGCCACATGTTCCAATCCAGGTCGGCGGGTGGCGCCGATGGTTTGGCGTGCCCGATTCCGTTGGGAAACATGTTGCTGCGATGGTAGGAACGCGCCACCGTGACCTTGCCGATCTTGTCACCCTGGACCAGCTCGACGGCCTGCGCATAGAGTTTGCCCGAACGCCGATGCGTACCGACCTGGACAACGCGTTTGGTGCGACGTGCCACTTCGACCATCTTCCGTCCTTCGTGAACCGTGTAGGAAACGGGCTTTTCAACATAGACATCCTTGCCCGCGTTACATGCCGTGATCGTCATGATCGGATGCCAGTGATCCGGGCTGGCAATGACAACGGCGTCAATATCCTTCTGGTCAATTAACTCGCGAAAATCATGGTAGGTCCGTGGCTTGCCACCGAGCCGCTGCTGGACTTTGTCCAGCGTCGACTGGGCAATGTCGCAAAGTGCGACAATTTCCATATCCGCATGGTGGGAAAACGCGCTGATCAACTGGCCGCCGCGATTCGCAACGCCGATGAAGCCGAGTCGAATTCGATCGTTCGCGCCGAGCACCTTGGTTGTCTGTAATGCCGTGAGGCCCATGGCCGTCGCGGCCCCGGCCCGGTTGAATGTGCGTCGCGTCACTTTGCGCGTCATGATAAGGCTCTCCATTTTCCTGAAGTGAACTCTTGCGGAACTAGCGCGGAAACGGTCGGATGGGGCAATAATACAGAACTGCCCACGGAAGATGTCAATTCCAGTAGACTACCATGATATCGCGCCGTCGGACTGTGTGCCAACAGGGGGGACATGCATCAAGTGTCGCTTTCCCCGTTCCGTAGCCACGCGCAGCCCGAAGTATGGAGAACCTCGACTGAACGCGGCGCAGGCAAATTGCGAGGAAACCTCGAAATGCGACAGTCATGGCGACACGATGATCGAAACAAGTGCTCGACGTCCACATCGTGGCGTGGCGGATCCACCAACCTGGTGACGCGCGGCCACGCTTGCTGCGTCCTGACCGTCGTCATGGCCGCCGGAATGAGCGTTCGAATGGCATCCGGAACCGATCGCCCGTTGAAGCAATCCGAGCATAACGCGGTCGCGCGCGTTGGGATCTTCCATGCGCCGACGCTGCCGATCGTGGGCGTTGCGACAGCACCCGCAATACTCGAACGCATCATGCGGGACGCGGGACTCGATGTTGCACGGATCTCCACGTTGCGGCTCAACACTCTTGTCTCGAAAGATGGCAAACCGCGTGTCCGGTTGCTCGTCGTGCCGTCAGGGCAGTCTTTCCCGGCAGCAGGTCGGGAACCCCTTATTCAGTTCCTGCGCGATGGCGGTGACCTGATCACAATCGGTGGCTACGCATTCAATCACCTGCTTCGGCGCGTTAACGGAAAATGGGTTTCGGAGCAGCAGTATGCCCAGGCGCAATTGGATCGAGCAACACGGCCTGAGAAATCGTTGCTCCAAAACGGCGGTTATGAGAAGCTGGAAAGCCTGCCGCTGATCGATGGCACGCCAAGCCGCAATTGGCAACGATCAAGTGCCGCGTGCACGATTACGGACGATTCGCCCGGTGACGGTCGACGCTGTGCCCGGGTGACCGTCCAACGATCACGCGAACCATCGAGCGAAACGTTTTACACGTATGTTCCTCTGACAAACGGGCGCAGGTACCAGGTGTCGGGGATGCTGCGAACCCGGGATTTCCGCGGGCCCGGCATCGCCTACATCGCCGCATACCAACTGGACCAGCAGGGACAACCTGTCGCGTGGCGCGACTTCGCGGTGCTGCGCATGGATTCGGAATGGCAATCGTTCGCTTATCGATTCTCCGCGGCAAAGAAGGCGACCCAGCTGCGCGTGCAGTGCGGCCTGTTCCAAGCCCACGGGACGGTCTGGATCGACAACGTAGGACTGTTCGATATCACGGGACTTGAGTATAAATGGACATGTTGCCGTGGAAAATCGCATTCAATGATCTGCGTGCCCGCGGTCTTTTCGCTCGCGGAACATTTCACGGCGGACGTCAGGCCCATCGTGCACGTGAAACCGATGCGCGCCGAAGTCGTGGCCCGGTGCGCTGATGGACGAGTCGTCATGACACACAATCATGTGGGAGACGGTCAGGTGGACTATGTCGTCGATCCGCTCGAACAAGGCGCTGATCGGGACGCCCGCAAGCTGCGGCGCCGGATTCTGCACTATGTGCTTGACCGGTACGAAATCAAGCGTCCCGAGTTGACACCGGATGTGGACTGGCTGCGCGTTCTCGTGCAGCCGACCCGGCAAGGAGACGCACATGTGATCGTGAATATACGTCAAGGAACGCAACTTCAGCGGACCGAATTGCGGACAGCCGCGGGCGTCGTAACCATGGACGTTCGTGATCAGTGGCCCGCGCTCGCCGTCGCGACAACCGATGGCCGCCTCGTGCTCGGTGGCGCCGACGGCATGCTGCAAGTCGACGGCGTGCCGATCATGACCGGGCGCGGCCAACGACTCATTGTCTCGCTCGATGGCCAGGATCTGCGGCGTGCCGCGGCGGTGCTCGTCGCACCATTGCAAACAGGGACCTGCCGTCTTGGTTCGTGTCACGCGCACGCCACGGCGGTCGTCGGGGAGTTCCGCGCGGGAAAGTGGGTGACTCTTGAAACGCTTGGCCCCGTCGGCACATCCCAGACGATTCCGATCGACGCCGATCGCGCCACCGGACTGATCTTGATATGCCCGGCCGAGGAACAAGTCAAATGGCAATCGCGACTAAGCAATGTGCTCTGTCGACCAGGAGATCTGCCCGGATACTAAGTCATTCGGCGTCGCCGGCCGCATCGGCGTCGCCCGGGCGCGCGACGAATCGATAACCGGCATCGCGTATGGTCAGGAAATGCCGCGGATCGGCCGGATCGGTTTCGAAGGTCTTGCGCAGACGCCGAATGAACTGATCCGGCGCGCGGGTATGCACGTTGCCGGTGATTCCCCACACGTTGCGCAACAACTCATGACGCGGGATGACATCTCCTTCGTGCTGAACGAAGTAACGCAGCAATTTCATTTCCAATCGCGTCATGCGCACGGCAGCCCCCGCGACGACAACCTCGAATGTTCGAAAGTTGATCCGCGCCGTGCCAAATTCGAATTTCTCTATCGGCGATTCCGGTGCCTGCCGCGGCCGATAGTGACTCAGCAAGTTACGCACTCGACTAAGCAACTCGTCCAAATCAAATGGCTTGGTGAGATATTGATTGGCGCCGACGTCGAAGCCCCGTTTGCGGTCCTCCGCCAACGTCCGCGCACTGAGGATCAGGATGGGACGATCCCAGCCCTTGGATCGCAATGTTTCACACACGGTGTAACCGCTGACACCCGGCAACATCAGGTCGAGGACCACCAGATCGAAGGTTGTCGGATCGTCGGCAATCAGTGCGAGCGCGGAAGAGCCGTCGCCGAGGGTCGTGACTCGATGCCCTTCCGCTTCAAGGTTATACTTGATTCCCACGGCCAAATGCCGCTCGTCTTCGACAACCAGAATATGTTTGATCGAGGAGCTGTTCATGCCACATCCGATTGTGCCGACGGTACGGAACTGGATTCGGCCGAGCCATTATCCGCCGCGTCGCGCGATGGCGCGGTGGCCACCGGGAACTCAACAATAAAAACGGTCCCAGGTCCGTCCGGGCGCGCATGCACGCGAATTCTTCCATGCAGCCGTCCCACCAAGGTACGCACGATATACAGCCCGAGCCCGGTACCGGGCGTTTCGCGCTCCAGCTCCTCCCCAACCCGGACGAATCGTCCAAAAATCTTGCGGCGCAGTTTCGGCGGAATCCCCGCGCCGTTATCGGCAATGTGCACGGCGCCGCCACCATCGCGTCCCGTGCGCACCGTGACCCAAACATGCGGCTCCTCGCCGGCATACTTGACCGCGTTATCGATCAAGTTACGAAAGATCACGTCCAAGTCCACCGGTCGCGCGCGCACCATTACGGACGCGACTTGCAAGTCGATAATCTCCGCGGGCACGTCGTATTGCAACAACACTTCATCAACACACCGTGTCACGACTTCCGCCAGATCGACCTTTTCAACTTCACTTTCGACAACACGGTTGTTCAAGCGAGCGGCGTCCAGAAGGTGGTTGATCAGACCATCGAGCCGCTCGACATCGTCGAGCATGAAACGAAAAAAGTCCTCCTGCTCGCCGCGTGTCACTTCCCTTCGCCCTAGCGTCTGAAGATACAGTTTGAGCGACGCGATCGGCGATTTCAGTTCGTGCGTGACACTGTCGATGAAGTTCGCCTGCCGCCGATTCAGACTGATCGCTTGGATGGACAATGTCAGATAGATGATCACCCCGACCAGGACAAACACCAAGAAGACCGTGCCGACGGTCAGCAGGGTCCAATAGAGGGGCGCCCATTGCGTGTTCCACAATGCGCTCGACGCCGACAGCAGGACCCAGCCGACGGTCAACGCGACCAGCGTGACGATCATCAGAACGCCAAGCGTTATCGGCAACTTGAGAGACCTGCGTTCGAACATCACCGTATCAACCACTCGTCACGCGACGCGCCAGGGCACGCAACGATCGCGGCGCGTCCGGCGGAGGGAGCTTGAAGATTCACAACAACGGCTTCTGCCGCTGTTGTGACATGGTCGCGGCCATATGTCAAGGCGAGACCGGCACCGACGCGGTCATCTCGACCCTCGATAACAAGAACTGAATGACGTCTTGAGCTCCATACGAGTCCATGTCCGAAAGGGTTAAAAAGCGTGCCACGTCACGGGCGTCGTCGCCACTGGTGACCAGCGGTAGTTCGTGAACACCATGTTTGCGGATTTGGCCGAGCCCGATGTTGGCCAAGAGTGCATTGCACACACACTTCTTACCACACGTTTCCGCGCGCGCTCCGCCCTTCTTTTCAAACGTCGCGACCGGCTCGGCACCACACCGCCACCCGACCGTTCCATCGGTACGCTTGTATGCGTGCCGCAGGTAACCCAAGTCACAGACGCGGTGGCGTTGCTCGTATTCTTCTGCATCGGACAGCGAGCCGTCGAGAGAAACCACCTTGAAAGGGAAACCCGTTGGCGAAGCGACCGGATCCGTGATGACGTCCACCTCATCCCGGGAGCTCAGTGCCAATACCTGCTGCCGCAGTGCGGGGGCCAGACCCGATTCGCGGCAATAGGCAAACGCGGTTCCCACTTGCACGCCCGCCGCGCCACGCTCCAACGCCTCCACGACACGCCGCGGCTTCCCGTACGAACCGGCCAGCCAGAACGGACGTCCCAAACCGCGAATCGACTCCAGATTGACCTCGTCCCGCGGACCATACAACGGCTCGCCGCGATCGTTGAGCCGCAGCGTGCCGCGCGGCGGCGCGTTGTGGCCGCCCGCCGTCGGCCCCTCGACCACGAAACCATCCACGTGCCCCGTCGCCTTCCGGGCTAACATCGTCGCCAACGTCGCCGACGCAATGATCGCCAGGAATTTCGGCCGGCGAATGAACGGTAGCCGATTGCCCGTGAACTCGCGTGGATCAAATCGCGTGACATAATTGTCGTCGCGGCCCGCGTCCTGAACGTAATAGGCCAGCTCCACCGCGTCGCCTTGCACCAATCGATCCAACACGCCCGGGATCGCGCGGGGAATCCCCGCCCCCATTAACACATAATCAACGTCCGCCAGCATCGCACCGTACAAAGACGGTAGCGTCGGGGTCTGAATCTTCTCCAGATAGTTCACCCCCACCAAACCGTCATGATGCTCCTTGGCTAAATACACCTCCACAAAATTCGAGACGACCAGTAACTCCAGCCGCTCACGCGAAAACGGTACCGTCGGCATGGGACAAGGTACGTACGGCTGCTCCGGCCCTTTCCCACCAGCAACGAAATAACGCGCCATTATCGGCGCGACCATCTCCGGAAATGGAAATTCCGCCAACGCGCGCCGTAGCGCCCCGTCGGGATCCCCGTGCTGTAAGCGGCGCGCCAGAACATTGTCGAGTCCGGTACCCGATACAACCCCCCACTGGCCCGCCTGCGATACGGCGCGTGCCAGTGGCCATCCCGATACCGCCACTCCCAGTCCGCCTTGAATGATGATCGGTTCGCTGCTGTTTGTCATATTTCAATACCCTGTTCGGTGAATTACGTTGAATTATCGGCACCCAAGGTTCGATCCCGACGACCCGCGACCCGGCACGTCCCACTTTCGACTGCAAAAACGTGTCCTAATGGCCTGAATGCGATCCTCGCCCGCGATCCTCGCCCGCGATCCTCGCCCTCCGTCCATACCCTGCTCGCTTGCCGCGCAGGGCATGAAATCCCAAGGTGCTCTCCTGCCAACGGACGCCATCCGGCTGCCAGATTGCACGCGGCGCGCAGATAAAACAACCTGAGTACCCAATACCCTACCCGAGCAGCCGTTCTGTGCCACGACGGATAATGTAAATGTTGAGTAAAACTAATGCGCAGTCAGCGCAAATGCCTGCGCACGCCCTGCGTTTACCGGGTTTTTCCCCAACCCGCCCAATGCTTGCCAGTTGTTCGGTCTGGTCGTGACAGGCAATTTCTGCGGTGTGAATCCGCCACCCAACGCGGACCGATCCGGGTGCCGCCCGCAGGTAACTCGCCACGCTCTCTCAAAATAGGAAGAATACACAACCCAGGAAGGATGTCGCCATTCCACCAATGCGCACCGTCTGGGGTCACGCCTTTGGGAAACGTACTAGATTCCTAGCCTGCCGCATGCGCGCGAAGTGCGTGCATGCCTTATGCCCGGGGGACTCTGCCAGTGTGAAGCGAAGACGCACTCGTCCAGTAAATAACCTGGGATTCGCGCCCAAACACCGGCGTAGCCTGCCGCCCTCTTAGGTTGCGGGCGTGGCCCGCGTTATGATGTTGAAGAGTCGCATGGTAGCGAATTATATTTCTTCCGGATTCCCGTCGTTCGTCTACCGTCGAAGGATGCACAGGGCTCTCTCAAAACGCCTTGGCCGAAGGCCATATTCATCGCAGTTTTGCGACAACGTCTCAGCAGCACAAGTCGCTTGTACTTAAGCGTCAGAAGGTACTCGCAGTACTCTCGGACGGTCTCGTCTTCTTCGCGGCACAACCCGTCCGGCGTGCACACCGGCGGAATCGCGCGGGGGGCACGAACATACCTATCTAGCAATTCGCCTGCGAATCATACGTGCCCCAGCAATGGCGCTGCGCGAAAACAGCTTCGAGAACGCATGACGCACACGCTCGGCCTGCTGCGCCCCCGAGATCGCGAGATTCTCTGGATGCGACACTACGATCAATTGTCGCATCGCGAGGTGGCGGAAGTACTGCAAATCAAAGAGTCCGCTGCCACGCCCCGATACGTCCGTGCACTGAAACGCCTGAAAGATCTCTGGCAAACCCTGTATGGCGAGTATAACTCCTGATGAAGAATCGCGTATCTGCGAGCGAGTCCATGCCAAGTGAAGAAACGAATCCCAACCCGGACGAAGCGGTCCTGGCGGCGTTTGTGAAAGCGTTGGAAGCTGAGGGCCCAGAGAAAATCGACCTGAATCGGTGGAGTCAACGGCACCCGGCCCTTGCCGACGATTTCCGCGGTATTCGACAGGCCATTCAGAACCTGGAACAATCGTGCCCGGTGGACGAACCGCCGATTCCCAAACGGCTGGGTGAGTTCCGGATTCTGCGCAAGTTAGCCCGTGGCGGCATGGGAGAAGTTTATCTTGCGGAACAGCCGGCGTTGAAGCGACTGGTCGCGATCAAGACGATCCGCCACGGACGCGTTTCGCCCATCAATCGGAGTCGGCCGAAGCCATGGCGACCGCTGCACTCGCCGTACGGCCAGACTCTGCCGACGCACTCTACCTCCGTGCCGCAAGCTTCTTGGACCTCGGTAAATTCGATCTGGCGTGCCCAGACATTTCCAGACTCAATTAGTGAACCGAGCCATATTTGAACCCTGGTTCGGAGGGCGTTCGGCTGGCGACAAGGCCCGCTTTCCGAGCCAACAAAACGGCCCGCCACGATGCGGCCAAGGAGTGGGCTGTTAAAACACTGGGGTTGACGCGAAGTGAGCATCATCCTGTTTTTGTGCCCCTCCCTTGAGTGCGCAAATCCGTCCAAATACCTCAGCCATCGTCGAGTGTCTCCCAGGCTTGGCCATCCCCAGTTGACAGGCTCGTCTTGACATGCTTCGACGTTCCGTCGCTAACGGAATATTGCCCTTTGCCCGACACCTCAGCTATCGTCGAATCACGTGAAAACACTGCGTGTGCTTGCGCTTTTGGTCTTCCTTTGCACGCTCGAGAAACGCCCCCCGTAGAGGAACAACAATCGCCCAATTTATCGATGCCAATGGCGGCCACAACCCCAATGTTTTAACAGCCCAGGCGGGAGGTGCGCACCAGGGCGTGCCGCGGGTAGTGCAGAACGGACCACTAGAAACGCAAACTGCCAAAAACGTACATGCAATGTTAACATTAACGTTAATGTTAACACTCAACTGTTAATCATTAGTAACATCTTGCATCAAGCCGTGGGCATGTGAGCGCGACAAACGCGTGAATCGTCCCGAATTGATGGTCCGTTCTCCGACATGGCACGCCGGTTGCATCCGAATGTTTGGCCTGAACCACGGCGACCGGCTGAAGGACGAGCCCAGACGCGGTGACAATCACAGCTGCTGGGGGTTGCGGGACGTTTGCAAGAGTGGGGATTGCCCTGTATTGCGGTCCCTGCTATTACACCATGGTAGCGTGTTAGCGGACGCCCCCCGCGATGTTTACCGAGATCTTAATGCGGGGGGGCGCACCCCACACGGAACTGCACTCTCCTTCGGACGTGCTCCCGTTGTTCGTTTGGAAACATGTGCGCACGGTGCGTGCGTGTGGCATGCCTGAGAATCTAACCGAAAGATACACCATGGGAAATGCTTCGATTTTGCATTTGACGGAAACGAATTTTCAATCCGAGGTGCTGGACAGCCCGCAGCCGGTGCTTGTTGACTTCTGGGCCCCGTGGTGTGGGCCATGTCGCATGCTCGCGCCAACCCTGGAGAATCTGGCAACAACCTACGCGGGCAAGGTACGGGTCGGAAAAGTCAACGTCGATGATAATCAACGCCTGGCTGCAACCTACCGGATCGAGGGAATCCCGACGGTCATGCTGTTTAAGGACGGGCAAGCAGTCCAGAGTCTGGTAGGCGTCCATTCGGCCGATGACTTCCAGCGACTCTTGGACAGTCATGTTGCAAAGGATTAAGAACCTATCGCAAAACTCATTCTTCTTCGGCGAACAGATCGACTTCCTTGGGCAGTCCATGGCCGGGCCGATTGGCGTACAGCAGCCAGTACACGATCGGCACGAGCACCAGGGTAAAGGCGGTGGAGACCGTCAGGCCAAAGATGAGTGCCCAGGCGAGCCCCGAAAAAACGGGGTCCAAGGTGATGGGCCAGGCACCCAGCATGGCGACGCCGGCGGTCAGCAGAATCGGCCGAAAGCGGACCGCGCCACTCCGCAGAATCGCGTCGTGCAGCGAGGCACCCCGTTCGAGATCCGCATGAATGAATTCGATCAGCAAGATAGCATTTCGAGTCGCGAGTCCCGACAGGGCAATCATCCCGATCATGGCCGTGGCGGTGAAGAAGACGGGGTTGGGATAGCCGCCGACCGGGACATTCCAGAGCAGATTCAGCAGCCAGAAACCTGGCAAGATGCCGATGATGGTCAGTGGGATGGCGACCATCAACAGGAGCGGCATCAGGTAACTCTTGGTTTCCCAGACCAGCAGGATATAGATCCCCAGGCAGGCAGCACCGAAGGCGATCCCCAAGTCGCGAAACACTTCCAGAGTGATCTTCCACTCACCTTCACCGGCCCATTCCACGCGCAAGTTTTGCGACACGGGATCTTCTTTGAGTCGCTGCATGAGGCCAAGGACCGCCTCGACGGGTGGCCGCCCGACCATTTCACCGAACACATACGTCACGCGTTGGAGGTTCTTATGGTAAATCGTCTTGTCTTCGATCACGGTTTCGAAGTGTCCCAGTTCCCCGATCTGCACGACATCGCCCGTAGCCGACTTGACACCAAGTCGTTCGAGATCGGCACGACTCGAACGCTTATCCCGCGGCAACTGCAGGACGATGCGTAACGGATGCAGCTCGCGATCCGGGTGCATCACACCGACGCCCAAGCCACGGCGGTCCTCACCGGGCATATATCCGTCAACGGCCAATCGGATCGTGGCAGCGATCTGCTGCGCGCTCACGCCATGCAACGAGGCCTTTTCTTTATCGATCCGGAAAAACAGCTTGGTCTGATCCGCCTCGACCGTGTCGTCCACGTCGACCACACCTGGCTGCGTCTCCATCAAATGGCGTACGTGTTTGGCGCCTTTGATCAGTGTGCGGTAATCCGGCTGCGTCTTACCGTAAATCTCCGCCACCAGGGTGCTGAACACGGGCGGCCCGGGCGGCACTTCCACCAGTTTTATATTCGCGCCCCAGCGATCGGCCAACTGTTGCAGGTCATTGCGCAGCCGCATCAGGATCTCGTGACTCTGTTGTTGCCGGCTTTCTTTGGGCAACAGATTAATCCGTATGTCGCCGACGTTCGGCCCCTGGCGCAGGTAGTAGTGACGCACCATGCCGTTGAAATCGATCGGCGACGCGGTGCCGGAAAACGTCAGCACTTCAGTCACTTCGCTTACCGTGCGCAAGTAGGCTGCCAGATCGGTAACGGCCGCGTCCGTCGTCTCCAACGTTGTTCCCTCGGGCATGTCAACGACGACCTGAAATTCGTTCTTGTTATCGAACGGCAGCATCTTGAGCGGGACACGGCCCGTCACCGCCAGCAACGGACAGACCGCGACCAGCGCCAGGACGAACAGGATCAGCAGCCAGGCCAGTGATTTATGTTCAATCATCGGGCCGAGAATTCCGTGGTACGCCCGATACGTCAACGTCTCTTCGATAACGAGCGGTTTTTCCTCCTTGCCGTAAACCGAACGCATGATGTGATAGCTGAGCCAGGGGGTCACCGTGAACGCGACGACCATGGACATCATCATCGATACGGGAACGTTCAGTGCCATCGGGCGCATATACGGCCCCATCATGCCGGTAATGAAGAACAGCGGCAAGAACGAAACGATCACCGCCAGCGTAGCCAGAATAATCGGCGGTCGCACCTCGTTGACCGCGGAGAAGACCGCGCGCAGCGGGGGCTCCAACCGCATCTGAAAATGCCGAAAGACGTTCTCGACGTCCACAATCGGATCATCGACAACCAGGCCCAACGATAAGATCAGCGCGAACAGAGTGACTCGATTGATCGTGTAGCCGGCCAGCAGGTTAATCAGGAGGGTCAATGCGAAGGTGAGCGGCACGGCGGTAATAACGACGAAAGCTTCGCGCCAACCGAGCGACAGGGCGATGATCCCCACCACGATAATGATCGCGATCACCAGCTCAGTCACCAGCTCGTTGACCTTGTCATTGGCGGTTTCGCCGTAATTGCGCGTGATGTCGGCATGCACGTGGTTGGGAATCATGGTTCCGCGCAGAGATTCCAGCTTGGCCTCCAAGTGCCGCGCCACGCGCACCGCGTTCGTTCCTTTTTGCTTTGCGACCGCGACCGTCACGGCAGGGAAATCCTGATGCCGTTCGATGCGTGCCGCGCCCGGCGGCACCGCATAACTCGGCCCAAAGCTGATGCGTGTATAGCACTTCGCTTCCGAAGGTCCGTCTTCGACCTTGGCCACGTCACGCAGATACACGGGACGCCCCTGATAAACACCGACAACCAGGTGCTCCACTTCCGCGGCGGTCGTCAAGAACGGACCACTTTCGACCCGGAGTCGTTGATTGCCACGATCAAACCCGCCCCCGGGCATGGCGACGTTGGCACCTTGCAGCACGTGGTCGATTGCCATCGGCGAAACGTGATGCGCGGCGAGTGCTTCCGCGTCGAGCCAGATGGATAACTGCCGCTCGCGGCCCCCAACGATTTGTGTGCGACCCGTTTGCGGGACCGACTGGAGTGCGATTTGCACTTGCTCGGCGATGCGTCGCAATTCATAGTCGTTCGATTTCTCACTCCACAGCGTCACATTGAGGATCGGCACATCATCGATTTCGATCGGCTTGACAACCCACCCGGCGACACTCGGCGGGGCCACATCCTCGTGCATCGCGATCTTGTTGTAGAGTTTGACCAGGCTATCCTCGCGGTCCTCACCCACATAGAACCGCACGGTCACGATCGCCATGCCGGGCCGTGACATCGAATAGACATATTCCACGCCGTCGATTTGATACAGCAATCGTTCCAGATTGGTCGCCACCTGCGTCTCAACTTCCGCGGCATCCGCGCCCGGCACGCGGATCATGACATCCGCCAGGGGGACCACGATTTGCGGCTCCTCTTCGCGGGGTGTTACCAGCAGGGCCACGGCACCCAGAACGAGCGTCAAGATGATCAGCAGCATTGACAGGTTTCCCTTGAGGAAAACCGCAACGATGCGGGCCACGGCATTGTGTTCGTGTTCGCGTAGTTGGTTCATGGCAGATGGAGTCCGCTTGGATTCAACATAACTGGAAATGATAAACGGCGATGGCCGGGCGCCTGCGTGTTTTTCTCCCACGCAGTTGCCATCGCTTGCAACCCATCATCCACGTTTGGATTCCGGCGCGCCGGCCGGCGTCAGCAGCACTTTCTCGTCCGCCTGAAGGCCGGACAGAATTTCCATCAAGGGGTCCCCTTTCGGGCCGGTGAGCGATCCGCCCAAACGGACAAAACGCCGTTCCACCGAACCATCGGGCAAGACCACATCGACCAGATTCAGCTGGCCAATCGTGCGAACCGCCGCAGTGTCCACGACAATGTGATTCAGCTCGTCCAACGGCAGCGACAGCCGGCCAAACATGCCGATGTAGACACCCGCGAGTTGATCGTTTGGAAGGGTCACCTTGACCAGGAGAGAACGCGAGGTCGCCTGGGCACGCGGGACGATTTCACGCACCGTTCCGGTCATCCGCCGCGCCAGCGCGTCAATTGCGACCGGTAGCTGCATGCCCACATGCACGCGGCCCGCCAGAGCTTCGCGGACATTCGCATGCAGCTCGAGTTGCTCTGGGTTGTGAATCGTTAGAATCGGCTTGCCCGGCACCGCCAAATCACCCGGGTCCATGTAACGGTCGGCGACCACGCCGGCCGTCTGTGCCTTGATCTGGGTATAGGTCAGCATCACCTGGATTCGATTCGCTTGCGCACGCATCCGCTGCAACTGGGCCTGCGTAACCTGGTAGGCGCCTTCCATACGATCCAGGTCTTCTTTCGTGACGGCCCGATCCGCGAACATCTTCTTGTACCGTTCGTATTCGCGCCGCCGCACCACCAGGTCCGCCTCGATCCCCGCGGCCGCCGCTTCCGCTTCACGCAACTGCGCCTGAATCTCACGATCGTCCAACACGCATAGCACTTGATCGACTTTCACCGAATCCCCGGGATTCACCGTCAATTCGTTGATCGTCGCCAACATGCGGCTGGCCACGTCGGTCTTGCGCCGCGGCTCCACCGTACCGACCGAGTCCACTTGTTGAATGGTCCGCAATGTGGTGACGACCGTGGTTGCCTGGTCCCCCACTTGGCGTTTTTCAAAGGAATCCGTGCCCGGTTCGACTTTCGCATGAAAATAGCCCGACATCCACGCAATAATGACGACCAACAAGACCGTGGCCACAATCGCTTTCAACAAACTGCCCAGGATTCGAATGAACTTGGTCATCGTTACCTAATGCTCCCCACTGCTGGACGTTACCCATCAGATCGCATGAGTGCCACTGAACCGCTCCCCCACCATACCGAAAAATCATCGCCATGACGAGGGATCGCGGCCGCACGAATCGTTCGTGGCAACCAGGCATAGCAAACGTCATGCCAAACACGCGGACGTCCGTCGAATAGCGGCGTCCCCAGCGCAGGGCTGGCCTGTTACAAAACACGCATGCGTCTGGGCGAGTTTTGTTGCGCCGCAGCTTCGATGCAACACGGGTCGC
>CAZSOG010000006.1:0-17756 GCA_964607555.1 uncultured Pirellulaceae bacterium
ACCCGAGAAATGCCGCCTCATCTGGCCGATGCGATGTGACACGAAATGGGATCGCGGCGCCGCAATTCGGCCATCTGCCGCGTCAAAGGACAATTCGTCCGTGCTCACGTATTAACAATATGTTCCGCAGACGAATTGCCCTTTTCCTTGCATCTGTCTCGACTTGCGGCCCCTCGCGACGAACTTCATGCATAATCCGGGCTAGCCGACCGCGGGCCGCACGATCGGAAAATGCCGCGGCACGACTCGAATAATCGCCGTAATCCATTCACCGGGAACGATTTACGCGTGCCGATCATTGATCGTTCGACGGTCGGCGATTATCATGAGACACGGAAAGGACACACGAAGCCATGGAAACGGACCCAGGCCAAGTACCGGCCCCGCTCGAGATTCTGCTGACCAACGACGATGGCGTTTACGCCCCGGGCCTGGCAGCATTGGAGCATGAGTTGCGTGCATTGGGCAACGTCACCGTGGTCGCCCCAGCGACCGAACAGAGCGGTGTGGGCCACTCGATCACGTTTCTCAGTCCACTGATTTGTAAAGAAGTCTATCGGGCGAATCGGCGCCGCGGTTGGGCGGTCGAAGGGAGCCCGGCCGACTGCGTGAAAATCGGTATTTTTCAGTTTTGTCCACGGCGGCCGGACCTGGTCGTCAGCGGGATCAATGGCGGCCTCAACGCCGGCATCAATGTCCTGTATTCCGGCACCGTCGCCGCGGCCATCGAAGGGGCGTTTTTTGGTATCAATAGCTTTGCCGTGTCGCAGGAGTTCGACGAGCAGGCGGACCATGAGAGCGTCGCACGCATGGCGCGGCGCGTGATCCAGCAAGTGTTGCAACAAGAGTCGTCCGGCCCTCGACTTTACAACTTGAACATACCGACGGCTGCCTTGCAAGGGGCGGCCGAGTTACGGGTCGTTCCGATGAGTGTTGAACGCTATGGCGAGCAGTTTATCGAACGGCGTGACCCGCGTGGGCGCACATATTACTGGGCCGCGCCATTGAAACCGGATCAACCGAGCCAGCCGAACGCGGACCTTGCGGCCCTCGCGCAAGGATATGTCACACTGACACCGCTCCAGTATAACATGACCGACCAGGCAACGTTGCAGACCATGACTCAATGGCGAATGGAGTTGACATGAAATATTTCACTTTTCAAGTGGCGAAGCAATGCCGCGAAGCGGATCCGCGGCGGCGGGAAGCGTCGTGGATAAACGCGGCGCGCACGGTCGCCGTGTTGATCGTTATTGGCCTGGTAGGATGTGCGGACCAGACGTCGACTTCCGCGTCACGCAACGTTCCCGGTCCACCACAGCCGCCCCTGCCACCCGCCTTGGCACCACCCGCGACGCCCGCCGCGCAAAACGCGACAGACAAGAAAACGGAAAAGAAAGAACGCGTCAAGGCACAGGTCGGCGTGGGCGACAAGACAAGACGATTGGAAAACCCGGATCTCGTCAAACCGATTATCGTGCCCGCCCGCGCCTATTTTCGCGCACGCGAACGAATTGCGTTTGAAATCCAGATCCCGAAAGCCATGAAGCTCTACAAGGCGCTGAACGGTCGCGCGCCACGCGATCAGAAAGAGTTCATGGAGCAGATCATCAAAGCCAATCAGATCAAATTACCGGAGCTTCGTGCCGGCGAACGATATGTTTACGACCCGAAGACCGAGCAATTGATGGTGGAACGACCAGCGCGGCGGCAGTGACCTCAAGACAATTCGAGTAACCAACGGTAGCGTGATCGACACGGGGGTGTGATCGGAGACGAATTGAGTAGAGTTTCTTGAACGACTTTCTAGACGAGCATCCTCCCCATGAGAAAAGAACTCCTCCTATTGACGGCATTGGCCGCCGTGGGCAGTGCCTGGCCGGCACCCGCGGCTGACTGGATCGTGGCCCCATCGTACTACACCCACGATCCGACGACCGGGCAACGCGTAACCCAATATGCGCCCATTCCGCCCGTGTACACGTACAGTCGAGTGGACTATCTGCGCAGCGGTTATCGGAATACGCGCAGCAGTATCCAGGCGGGTGGCAGCGCCGATCACATGCACATTATCGAAGAATGGGGACGCCCGATCCGACCGTATGGCGAATGGCGTTTTCCGTTTCGTCCGTATTCCGTTCCCTATGGGTTGTGGGGACCGCCGTATGCCGGCCTGAACACAGGTGGCTACTACTATCCGGGCGGCTACTACCCTGGCGGGCCACAGCCCGTGCCGTACGCGCCCGGTGGTGCCCGCCGTGGACCACCGGCCGGCGCCCATAGTACCGTGCCCCCGTGGGCCGAAGGGACCTATCCGCAGTACCGATCGGGCTTGCCTGGCCGCGCGCATCGTCGTCCCTTCCGAGCCCGTGGACCCGGCCAGCCACAACCGCCCGTGCCACCCACGCAACCGGCGCCGCCAGGCGGGCCCTAAAACCTGCCCCAATCGCGGTTTCAAATATGTGCAACGGACGTCCACGACCGTCCATGGAGCGGATAAACGGTTTGCGGTGCCGCCCGATACCCAGTTGGGCGGCACAGGTAGGTCGGTTCTCCGAACGGACCGCAACCCCGCCCCAGCCGCATGCCCCTGCGCACCTCCCCCGCGCCACCCGATCCCGCACGCGCCTTCCCGTCCAGGACCTGCCAAAGATCTGGTGTTCGACATTGCCCAGAACGGCTCGGCGAGCCGCTCTACCTAAAACGCCCAAAAAGCAATTCGCGGCGCTGCCCAATACGCGGGTGGGCGCCCCAGGTAGGTCTGTTCGTAACCGTTCACCGCCGTTGGCCATGAACGGCAGGTCAGTTCACTCTTAATCCTAATCTTAATCCTAATCTTACTCTTACTCCTGGTCGAACATGATGTGTCACGTTGCGCGACGATTTTCCTGATTCATGGGAGCGGGATATCTCATTTGAGATTACCTCATTTGCGCTGCGTGCGTCACCAGCAGAGTCCGGAAGAGGATTAAGATTAAGATTAAGAGTAAGAGTAAGAGTAAGAGTAAGATATGGGATTAACTGCGGACAGGTTACGGCCACCGCGGCTTGCGTTGTTTGGTCCTGGACGCCGTGCGCTGGACTCCTGACGTCACACGGGAGCGACCGGAGGTCGCGACCGCTTTTTTTCCAAACCTTGCACTGCAAACCCGCCAGTTTCCGGTCTCCAGCCCGACGGATGCGGCCCCCCGCGAGGACTGACGCATTGAATATCAATTTGACCAACAGCCCGAAACTCCGCATCGTGACTCTGTGCGCGCTTTACTTCGCACAGGGGATGCCGTTTGGCTTCGTGACGGTTACATTGGTCGCTTATCTGTCGCACCACGGGCTGGGTGTCGGCGCGGTGGGCCAGTTGACGGCGTTGAGCACGCTGCCGTGGTCGTTCAAGTGGATCTGGGGCCCGTTGATCGACCGCTATGGCTCACGCTCGATGGGCCGTCGGCGGCCCTGGATTCTGCTGGCCCAAAGCCTCATGGCGGTGACGATCGCGGCAATGATCGCGATCCCCGACTTGACAACCGACTTCGTGATGCTCAGTTGGTTCGTCTTCTTGCATAACGTATTCGGCTCGATGCAGGACGTGGCTGTCGATGCCTTGGCGGTCGATCTTCTGGAGGAACAGGAGCGGGGCAAGGCGAACGGTCTGATGTACGGGGCCAGCTATTTCGGCACGGCAGTGGGCGGTGCCGGACTCGGGCTCGTCCTCGCCGTGGCCGGGATTCGCACGGCGATGTTGGTTCAGGTGTCAATTCTGTTGGGGATCATGCTGTTTCCGCTGCTGCTGCGCGAACGTGCGGGCGAGCGGTTGCTGCCCTGGACGCGGGGCCGAACCATGACGAATGTTGAGACGCGCGCGCCGCAATCATTATGGGATCTGCTGCGCGATCTGGGGCGTGCGTTCGCACTTCGATCAACATTGCTCGGTGGCCTTCTGGCGTTGACCGTGAAAGTCGGACTTGGAGTGTCGGTGGCGGTGACGGCGGTCTACTTCATCCAGAGACTGCACTGGACGCAGACCGAGTACACGAATGTGGTCGGCGGCGGCGCCGTGCTGTTGGGGTTGGCCACCTCTGTCGCGGGCGGGTTCATCGCCGATCGTTTCGGCGCGCGGCGCGTGGCCGTCTTGGCGTCGCTGGCCCTCGGACTCCTTTGGGTGACCTTCGCGTTGCTCCACCCCGCCTGGGACCGGCGCTGGCTTGGAATCGCCTTCCTGTATGCACAGGAAATGCTCGCCGCGCTGTTGACCGTGTCGTTGTTTTCACTTTTCATGGGAATCGCCTGGCCGGTCGTCGCGGCGACGCAGTTCACGGCCTACATGGCCCTGATGAACCTGTCCAATACGTTCGGAGCGTGGAGTGCGGGCCTTCTGTCTGAACACCTGTCCGTGCCCGCCGTGTTCCTGCTGCTGGGCCTGTTTCAGGCGGCCTTGATCGGTATTCTGTGGGGAATCGACCCGCATGAGACGCGCCGAAAATTGGAGACCTCATTGGGGGAAATGTGATGATCTTGAGTCAAGCTTTTGCATCGAGTTACGCATGGTGCGTGGGGGAAGTGCCGAGGGGCATGGGATTGGGACGGCGCGCGGTCCGTTCGGAGAACAGACCTACCTGTGGCGTCAGTTGGTTGGAGGCGAAGCCTCGCTAGATTCTTAGGTTGCAACATGCGCGCACCGTGCGCGCATGTTAAATGGCCGTGCACAATATTGTGCCAGTTTTCCGTGTGCGCTCGTCCTTATGATCCCTTCTCCCGCCGGGAGAAAGTGGTCCGCCTCTGGCGGAATGAGGGGGTGGCGCGGAATCAGACTCGGATTCCGGTCTGGCTCGCCAAGCCGGACCTAGTTGGGTTGCGGGCGCAACCCGCGTTGGGACAAAGAGTAAGAGTAAGAGTAAGAGTAAGATTAAGATTAAGAGTAAGAGTAAGATTAAGATTAAGATTAAGATTAAGATTAAGATTAGGAGCGTCCCTCGTGGAAATATGACCACGTTCCATCCTTTGCCACCATGCCGGTCCGATCGGCTGCCGCACCACTGCATTGTGGCCGGTCTCTTGATATAATGACCGGCGCTGGCAAGTTCGAGTGCGGATGAATGCATCGAGTCAATCAACGATTTGAGGAAGGGTGAGGTAGTGATGATCTCGATTATGAAAAGCTGGGGACTGGCAGGTTTACTGTGGACAAGCGCGTTGTCGGTCGCCGCCGTGCAGGCAGCGGATCCGTGGGTTGTCTACGATGGGTTTTCCGGGCCGGGAAATGGCAAGCATATTGTGCTGGTCAGTGGTGATGAGGAATACCGGTCGGAGCAGGCGCTGCCTCAGTTGGGCAAGATCCTTGCCAAGCACCACGGGTTCAAGTGTACCGTGCTGTTCGCGATTGGCCAGGACGGCATGATTGACCCCGTGCGATTGGACAACATCCCGGGACTCGACAATCTCGATACCGCGGATTTGATGATCATTTTCACACGGTTTCGGAACCTCCCTGATGCGCAGATGAAATACATCGATCGGTACGTGCGATCAGGCAAGCCGATCATCGGCATGCGTACGGCGACCCATGCGTTCAAAATGGACAAGAGTTCTCCGTATGCGTACTATTCGTTTCGCAGCAAGGAAAAATGGATCGATGGGTTTGGACGCCAGGTACTTGGCGAGACATGGATCAACCATCACGGGCATCACGGAAAACAGAGTACGCGCGGGATCATCGCTCCCGGAGCGGCCGGCCATCCGATTGTGCGCGGAATCAAGAGCGGCGATATTTGGGGCCCAACCGATGTCTATGCCGTTCGGTTGCCTCTACCGGGCGATAGCAAGCCGATTGTGCTTGGCCAAGTGCTGGAGGGCATGACGCCGGACGCGAAACCGGTCGCTGGCAAGCAAAACGATCCGATGATGCCGGTCGGCTGGACGCGCACGTTCGCCGCGTCACCCGATACGAACGCTCGCGTGTTCACGACGACCATGGGGTGTTCCATGGATCTGTTGAATGAGGGCGTGCGCCGCATGCTGGTCAATGCGTGCTACTGGGCGCTCGGCATGGAAGATCAGACGCCGGCGAAAGCCAACGTTGAAATCGTCGGCGAGTATCACCCGACGCCGTTCGGATTTGGCAAGTTCACGAAGGGCGTTCGACCGGCAGACTTGGCCCTGCCGGCGAAGTGAGCGCGTGAATTCGGGGCCGACCATGGCGATCGAGTTCAATCTTCTCGGGAAACTGTTCACGACCCTGAAGACTGAAAACCGCGGATAAACGCAAATGAACGCGCATAACGCCACTAACGGTGTTTTTCGCGACGTCTCCGAAGCAATCGTTGTCACGTGAGATTCGAAGCCTGAAAAGCGCTCTTTCCCGTGTATATCGGCGTTTATCCGCGTTCATCTGCGGTTAGGTATCTTGCGAACTGTGAACGGTTACCTTCTCGGTGCCCAACGGGTTCGATCTACGCCAGAATGTCCTGAACGGGTCCATAGTCGCCCAGGCCGGTCAAGCGGACGTCGAGTCCTTGCCACTTGAATGTCAGCCGCTGGTGGTCGATTCCCATGCAGTGCAGAATCGTTGCGTTCAGGTCGTGGATGTGGACGGGGTCTTCGGTGATGTTGTAGCTGAAATCATCGGTGTCCCCGTAGACGATTCCCCGTTTGATTCCGCCACCGGTCATCCAGGTCGTGAAACAGCGCGGATGATGATCGCGACCGTAGTTTTCCCGCGTCAGTTTGCCTTGGCAGTAGATCGTTCGGCCAAACTCACCACCCCAGACGACCAGTGTGTCGTCCAGCATGCCGCGTTGCTTGAGGTCCTGGATCAGCGCATGGCACGGCTGGTCGACATCATGACACTGATGTGGCAAATCCCCCGCGATGTTGCCGTGCTGGTCCCAACCGCGGTGAAAGATCTGGACGAAACGCACGTCCCGTTCAGCCATGCGCCGCGCCAGCAAGCAACTTGCGGCGAACGTGCCCGGTTTCTTGACGTCGGGTCCATACATATCCAGGACATGTTGAGGTTCCTTGGAAAGGTCCGTCAGGTCAGGCACCGAACTCTGCATGCGAAACGCCATTTCGTATTGTGCGATCCGCGCCTGGATTTCCGGGTCGCCGACTTGCTGGAGTGTCTTTTCGTTCATTTGTGCCAGCGAGTCCAGCATGCGGCGGCGGATCGCCGGCGCGACGCCTGGCGGGTTCGACAAGTACAGCACCGGATCCCCTTCGCTCCGCAAGGACACGCCGGAATACTTGCTGGGCAAGAAGCCGGCTCCCCAGAGACGATTGTAGAGTGCCTGGGCTTCCTTCCGGCCCGTCCAGGTCGCGGTGAGGACCACGAATGCGGGCAAGTTCTCGTTGAGCGTTCCGAGGCCATAACTGAGCCACGAACCAAGGCTGGCGCGACCCGGTAACTGATGGCCCGTGCAAATGTAGGTGATCGCCGGATCATGATTGATCGCCTCGGTGTAGACCGACTTGACAATTGCCAGATCGTCCACCATTTTCGCCGTGTGCGGCAACAACTCGCTGACCCATGCACCACTCTTGCCGTGCTGGGCGAATTTGTACTTCGAAGGAGCGATCGGAAAACGCTTCTGGCCGGATGTCATGGTGGTCAGACGCTGGCCCTGCCGAATGGAGTCCGGAAGGTCCTTGTCGAACAGCTTCTCCATCTTCGGTTTGTAGTCCAGCATATCGATTTGCGACGGCGCTCCCGCCATGAACAGATAGATTGCACGTTTGGCCTTGGGTGCGAAATGCGGCAGACCGGGCAGACCACCTGACCGTTTCTCGGTACCTGACGCATGGTTGTCACTCACAAGCAAGCCTGCCAGAGCGGCCGAGCCGAGTCCGAGTCCCGTGCGGCTCAAGAAATGACGGCGTGTGAGCGATTGGATGTGTTCAGTATGTGGGTCCATGGTCAAAATAGCCTCAGCTAAGTTCTTTCCTGGTCGCGACGGACTAGATTATCACTTCGTAATGACCTCATCAAGATTCAAGACCAGATTGCCGACCATTGTCCAGGCGGCTAGTTCGGCCGGGTCGAGTTTCTCGTCGGGCTGCGTGCCGGCCACGTGGATTACCTTGGTCGCGGCATCTCCGTCGTTGCGGTAGGCCTTGATAAAATCGTGGTAGGCGCTCAGGAGCTCCTCCAGTTGCTCATCATTCGCGGTTCGCGACGTGGCCAGACGATACGTCTGGAGCGCCCGATTCTTGGGGGTGGGGTTGGCCGTTCGAAGGACGCGTTGCGCCAGCCCCAACGCACACTCGAAGTACTGTGGGTCATTCATCATCAATAGTGCTTGCAGGGGCGTGTTGGTTCGTTCCCGGCGCACCGTGCATGACTCGCGCGACGGCGCGTCGAAGGTTGTCAGTTGGGGGGGCGGGGACGTGCGTTTAATGAACGTGTAGAGTGTCCGGCGATGCACCTTGTCGGGCCCGGTATCCGCTTTGAACCGAACCGTATTCGAGCCGCTATAACCGACGGCAAACCAGAGTCCGTCAGGTTGTGGTGGTTTAACACTCGGTCCACCCAGTTTCTCAACCAGCAAGCCGCCGACCATCAGGGCCTGATCACGCAGCATCTCGGCGTCCAGGCGGAATCGCGGGCCGCGCGCCAATAACCGATTCTCTCGATCCTGTTCATATTGCTCGGTCGGCACGCTGGAAGTCTGTCGATAGGTGGCGGACATCACGATCCGTTTCATTGTTTTCTTGACGTTCCACCCATCGCGCGCGAATTGCACGGCCAACCAGTCCAATAACAGCGGATGGCTTGGTACCTCACCTTGCGACCCGAAATCCTCCGCCGTCTTGACCAGGCCCACGCCGAATACCTGCTGCCACAATCGATTCACGGTTACGCGCGCCGTCAGGGGATTGCTTTCGTCCACCAACCACATCGCCAAACCCAGGCGGTTATTCGGGACGCCGTCCGGCAAGGGCGGCAGCGCGGCGGGGACCGCGCGCGGCACTTCGTCCTTGCGCTGATCATATTCACCACGGTCGAGTACATACGCGGGCCGCGGCGTCTTTTTTTCGCGAAAGATCAGCGTGGTCGGTGCCGCCTTCTCGATCGCGCTAATTTTCTGCTCGGTACGCTTGATGGTCTCGTGCAGCTTCTGGAACTCTCCGCGCGTGTCGACGAAAACATATTCCAGAAAATAGTCCCGCAGCCGACCAGTTTCCGCCTCGGTGCGTTTCGCCGGCGCTTTCTTCAGAGCGGTTTGGATAGGTTTCGGCAGCGCCTTGCCGCCCTCCTTGGCTTGGTCCTTCTCCCAGGCGGCCAGTGATCTGTAGGTCACGTCGCGGCGCGTCACGCCGGCCTTGTCCCAATAGACGGTTCCGTCGTACTGCGTGAGCGCCCAGCCGTTGAGCTTCGCGCCAGGCTTCAGTCCCACCTGGGCTGCCGGAATCTCCAGACGGGTCCATTTGCCGGCGGGTGGCAGATCGCCCAGTCGCTTGCGGCTGGCCGTCTTGTCCTTGCCCCAGTCGATCTCGTTGCCGCCCCAATAGGCGCGGTGTTCCCAGCTGCCGTCATTCCACTGCATCATGATCTCTTTGGGCGGATTCTCGGCGTCCAAATAGACATAGGCAAAAAAGACCTGGTCCCTGTCGATGACCAACGGATCCTTGGCGCCGGTGAAGAAATGCTGGCTCAATCCGGTCGACGTGCGCGTCGATGCGCGCTTGCCGCTGAATACTGGTTTGGGCGCCGTGACCCATTGCCAGCCTCCTTCGGGCTGCGCACCGACCGGCAGCTCGTCATCAAACCAGACCTGTTCGACATCCACCGTTTCCTTGCCTTTGGCGTCATCCGCCGGCGCGCAATAGTCAATCGCGGCCAATCGAGTCTTGATCGTGGTGTTCAGACCCTCCACTTGCTTCTTCAATTTCGCGATCGAGCTCTTCTCCTTGTCCGACATCACCCGCAGTATCGGGGGCGGGTCCTGCTTATTACCGTCCAACGCCGGACCGTCCAGGTTATTGAAGTAAGCGAACAGCGAGTAATAATCTTTCATCGTGTACGGGTCGTACTTGTGGTCATGACAGCGCGTGCAACCGATCGTCGCGCCGAGAAACACGATCCCCGTCGTCTCGACGCGGTCCATGACATTTCGGACGTATACCTCCTCGTCAATCGAACCACCCTCGGATGTCGTCACGTGGCAGCGGTTGAAACCGGTGGCGATCAGTTGATCGTCCGTTGGATTGGGGAGCAAGTCACCGGCGAGCTGTTCGATGATGAATCGATCGAACGGCAGGTTGCGATTGAACGCACGCACGACCCAATCGCGATACGGCCACATCTCGCGATAGTTGTCCAAGTGCAAGCCATGCGTGTCACCATAGCGGGCCGCATCGAGCCAGAACCGGGCCATGTGTTCGCCGTACCGAGGCGAAGCGAGCAGTCGATCGACGATCCGTTCGTATGCATTCGGCGCGGTGTCATCCAGAAACGCACGCACTTCGTCCAACGTGGGTGGCAAGCCGGTCAAGTCGAACGTGACGCGCCGGATGAGCGTGATCTTGTCCGCCATTGGCGCCGGGGCCATCCCGCGATGCTCAAGGCGGGCGAGGACGAATCGGTCGACTTCATTACGTGGCCACTGGGTGTGTTGTACCTTGGGTAGCGGTGCCTGACGCGGTGGAATATAGGCCCAGTGCCGCTCCCAGGGCGCGCCCTGCTTGATCCACTCGCGGATCGTTTTGATCTCTTCCGGCGACAATGTCTTGTTGGTTTCGGCCGGCGGCATGCGCATGTCTTCGTCATCCGCCGTGATGCGCTGCAGGATTTCACTCGTCTTCGGATCACCCGGCACGATCGGGTGTGCACCCGAGTCCGCCTCGCCCAAGGCGCTATCCTTTTGGTCCAAACGAAACCCGCCCTGCCGGTCCGCCTCGTTTGGCCCATGACACGTGAAGCACTTATCCGAGAGTATCGGTCGGATTTGCAGACCGAAATGGACCGGTTCGTCCACGGCGGCGACGCAGCAGGGCAGGGCAACCAGGGCCCACAGCATTGTACTGACGAACAGGCCGAGGCGACACGCACCCCAGCGTGATTCGATCGAAGTGAAACGGATACGGAGGCTCGTCCGGGATGCTGGTTGGGGACGAGTAGAATGCGCCGACACGATCACGGATGGTACCTCCAGAAATATGCGCGACAAAAGGGCATGGCCGCGCACAGCCGCGCACCATCGTAGCCAAGCCAAGTCGCATGAGAATTTCGCACCGTCATGGAACCAACTGCTGATTGTACCAAATCGGCGGCCGTTTTCCTACCGATTTCCGCGGAAATCGCGGGACGATTCACGAGTATCTGCGTGACTGAAGCTGGCCGTTCGTCGCCATAGGTCGTGAACGCGTACTCTTATCTCTTAATCTTACTCCTCTTGCGGCTCGCACTCATGAAGTGAGCATTTCAAACGGGGCCGTGGACGGGTACGGCACCCCGGCGTCCGGTTTCTATACAGTGACGGGTCCACGGTCGCCACCATGCGGGCCACGCCCAGCTGGCGACCGAGAAACTCGTTTACCCGCGCGGCTTCCGGCGTGGGGCGTTCAACAAGCGTGTTGTAGCTTACCCGCAAGAGACGCATGGCATCTTGCCGCCGCAGCCAAACGTTGAGCTTGTGAAGATGGAGCGTATAAGCTCGTCTTATCTGTTCCCGGGGCGCCGCGTCGCGACCCAATCGTGTGAGCATCTTCTCCTGTGATGACAACATCTCGTCTATTTGTCTTTCCATGAACACGATTTGGTAGCTTTCGGTTGCCGGGAGGTGGTAGAGAAGCTGCGATACCATCTTGAAGGCGCGCCCCCGCGCCTCCGGCAACCAGGTCGCGTCCCGCTCAATGTTCTTGACTTTCTGAAGTTCACAATATCCGCGCGGATTGTCGACATCGGCATTACGGATATTGTCGATCAAGATCGGCATACCGCCCGCCTGCAGCATCTGCATCATCAGCGACGTGCCGGAACGTGGCAGACCGGAAACAATCGTGATTCTGTTGTGCGTCGTGTCATGGTCCGGTGACATGGTATGATTCCCCGTTTGGCAAGCCCGGTTAGTTCCCGCGCGGCCTGTTGATGTAATTGATGAAGATTCCGGGCTAGAGATTGACTTTCAACAATGGCCGCGTGGCGAACGCAAAGGCCATGGAGACGGAAAACCAGTAGAGAAGCCACGTGTTGCTGCCCGCGGTCCAGGATGAACGGTCCGGATACGCAACGTCGATGGACTGGATGATGGAATCAACCGCGAACGGCCGCTCGGCCGGATGCAAGATCACGTCGGACCAGCGCCACGGCGGCCGCCGTTGACTGACGCGCATGAAACCATTGCCAACTGCCAGCTCCTTCGCGAATGTCTTGCCCTCGACGGCGAACATCAGGCGATGATAGCCCGGTTCTCGGACCCGCACGCTCCAACAGAGCATCTGACGTCGCGCGACCCGGACCGGGCCAATCGTTGGTTCGATCGCGGCGGTGTTGACAAGCTGCACGTCCGGCAGTTCCCCGTCGAGAGCTGTCACATGCACGGTGATCACCGCCTCCTCGCCCACATGCAGTGGCCGAGCCTGATACCACAGGGCGAGCTGACCGAGCAGCAGTACCATCGGGACCGACATCGCGAGCATCGGAACTACCGACAATGACAGCAGACGCACTGCTGCGACGATGATCCGGCCTTGCGACCGCAGGCTCACGACAGCGCTATCCTTGAAGAGCGAAAGAGCGAGCAGGTTCGCCTTGATGTCGTCGCGGACACGTTTCACTGCCGCTTGGTTCGAGGTGTATTTGAACACCAGCAGCATCAAGACGCCCGTGACTGCGGCCACGAGCGTCGCGGATAACCAGCCGGGCAACGCCACGACCGGTTGCAGCAGCACTGACGCGCACCGGCTTGCCAGGCCATCCAGCCAGACAATGAGTTGAGTCACACCACGCATCACTCGATGTATCCTAGCCCGCGTAGTTGGTCGGCGACTTGTTCTTCGGCCGTATCGATTTCCAAACGTTGCAGTTCGCTCTCCACCGCGTGACCGATGAACTCGTCGGGACTACTGTAGCCGGCCGCCGCGGCAACCTGCTTCGCGCGATCGTAAAGGCCCTTCTCTATGTTTACCTTGACCATAGTTAACGCTCCTTGAAATCACTGGGATTATGATACAAAGATATTCTTGCCGCTCATGGTCGACGGCGTCGGTAGTCCGAACTCGGATAGAATCGTCGGCGCAAGATCGACGAGGGACGGCTGCGCGGCATGTAGGGGCCGATTGCAGCACAGGATCCCGGGAATCTCCTGGGCATCGGTGCAGTGGTCGGCACTCCAGGCTGAGCGGTTGTCGGTCAGTACGTCGGGCGTCACGTCGCCCAGACAAGTCGCCCACGAGGCACGATACCCTCGGGTGTATCCGATGATCAGATCGGGAGCCAATTCCGTGGCGCTGCCGGAATAGATTTCGTTCGCTCGATGGACATGACGAATGACCTGACGTCCATTGTGGTCGCGAACCGCTTGCAACCGCGCGATCAGGCGACGTGTCAGCTGCTCTTGTTCCTCGCCTGGCTCGACGATGCCGTCCCGCTCGCGTCCTTTCAGATTCAAGTAGAGACCGTTGATGCCAAGCCCGTAGGCACGAGTGCGCGACCAGTTCGCATCTTGCAGAATCGAACTGCAATCGATCGGATTGAGAAAACCGTGGTCGCGCAGCCAGGAATTCAGATTGAATTGGCGACCGAAATTGGCGAAGCCGTGATCACTCATGACGATGATCGTGGCTTTTCCACCGTAGCGATCGTTGAGGTCGCCAACAACGGAATCGAGTTTCCGATAAAGCATCTTGATGTGTCGAAAGTACTTCCACGCTTTCGCGCCCGACCGGGTAGGATGTTTTTCATCCGAATCCCACCAGAACATGTGCGACTGGAGATCACTGCTGGAGAAATAAAAGAACAACAGGCCATCGTCGTAGTCTTCGATAGCGTATTCCAACAGTGCCAGACGTTCGTCCAGGACCGTCGTCGCCTGTCGCTGGAACTCACCGTCATCAAAAACACCGTTGGAAAGCGCTTTGTGATCCTCCTGGAACCCCGTGGTATAAAACAGACCCAGCTGCCTGGCGACATCTTCGACGAAGTCGGCCGGTTCGGATAGCCGCACGGTAGGTCGAGACGGATCGACGTTAATCGGCGTTACATACAGGCGAAAGTTCGGCGTCACTTCTTGGAGATAGAAACGGCAGATACCACTGACATGCCTGGTGGGCAGGAAGGCGGGTGTCGACAGCGCGAAGTCGAGTTTTGTCCAGGAACTCCATTGGCCCGGCTTGAGCATGATCTTGCGGCCTTGCACTTCCAGCAGCGCGGCGTTGGAATGCCGGTCGCGATGGACGTTCAACTCGATCTGGGTCGATTCGGGCGACTTCAGAAAGCCATTCTTCGGGCCGACCAGGTGGGATTTCGCCGAGTCCGCTTCAAAGTCCAAATGCGTCCGTTTACCACCGCCCTCTTCGAGTCCGTTTTTCGGAGTGTCTTCGCTGAAATATTGATAGGTGCCATAGGTACCGAGCATGTCGGGCGTTCCCATGCCGCTGAGGCAGCGATGGTAGCCGTACCGAGAAGGGCTCGGCGGATAATTGGACGGTAAGTCGTAGAAGGTTGACGGGATCTTGGCAGCGTCCAGATAGTCCCAGAACGGGACCCCTTGGCGGCGCAACACGGTGGTTGGCAGCTTGTGATTGAAGGGCCAGAATTCCAGTTGGACCTGGTGATCACCGAACTCCAATGCACCCTCGCCCGGCAGCGTCTCGGCCGCGGAATAGAACGGCACGCACGGTTGTTGTGGGTGGCGATGAATGAAGTCAAAGATCCCATGCGACCCCGGGCCTGCCCCGTTGATGAAATTGGCCCAGGCGACGGGACTTTGCGGCGGAGTGCTGGTGCCCAGGCGACTGAATCCACCGGCGGAACTGAGCTTCGCGAGGTTTGGCAACAAGCCCTCGCGCATCATGCGGGCGCCCAAACGCGGGTCCATGCCGTCGATACCGATCACTATCACTTTCTTGCCGAGGCGCTTCGAGACGCGACCGACACTGCCCAGCCAATACGCGCCGCCCGCCACACCGGCGGTTCCCAAAAGGGCGGCTCCAGCAGCTCGCTGCCCGAACACTCGGCGGTTAATACCGTTCTTCGTTTGCTGTTTCATCATGCCACCTGCGGTTGTGTTTCTTCTTTCGCGTGATCCTCGTCCGTGGATATGACCGGCGCCTTGGCGGATGTCCGCGTATCACCGATCGCCAATGCGTGACCGTCCATGTAGGTGGGCGCTGGAACTCCGAATGCTTCGAGTACCGTGGGCGCCAGGTCCAGCAGCCGAGGGTGTGCGCTGTCGATCGAGTGGTTGCAGAAAAGAACGCCGGGCACCACCGACGGATCCACGCAATGATCGCCGCTCCAGGCTTTCGTGTTGTCGGCAAAGACGGTCCGGCCGGTCCGCCCGATCGCCGTGTCCCACGAAACCCGATATCCGCGTGCATACCCCACGATCAAATCAGGAGCGTGGTCCTTGTACGGGCCCCGGTAGGCTTTGGCCGCCTCGTATACGCGCTTGATCGCCCCGCCGTGGTTGGCGGGGTCCCTGAGTGCCCCGAGCCGCTGGGCAATTTCCACCCGCAAATGTGCGGCTTCCACACCCGACGCCACGATGCCGTGATCAAATCGTCCTTTCAGGTTGATGTAGATTCCGGCCAGGCCGATCGCAAATGCGCGCGTACGTGACCAGTCAACGCCTGCAAGGTGCTCTTCGGCACGCCGCGCGTCCTCGACGACCAGGTAGCCATTCTCCTCAAGCCACCGATTCAGATCGATACCACGGCGGAACGAGTTGAAGCCGTGATCCGAAATGACCATGAGTAATGTGTCATTATCGTGGCACTGGTCCATCACGCGACCGACCACGTCGTCCATACGGCTGTACATGTCTTCGATGACCGTCCGCATTGCGCCCGATACTACTATCGGCCGGGCTGGATGAACCGTGTCCAGATAACGCCAGAACATGTGCTGCATGCGGTCCGTTCCATCGAATACGCAAACGCACAGACCGCGCGGCACCTTCTCCAACACGTCGAAGAACATCGATTCCCGCTCGAGCTCGATGTCCACGCATTGGTGTACAAAATGCTTGTCTTCCAGCACCTCTTCGCTCAGACCCCAGGTATCCTCGGCCAGCCCCAGTGTCGCGAACGGTCCTTGACGCTTCGCCAGATAGATCGGGTATACCGGCGGATAGCCGATCGGCATCGCCGGCTCCTCCGGGTCGATGTTCACCGGCGTTGCATAGAGCTCGAACTCTGGTTCTGTCTCAAGCAACAAGAACCGGCAGACACCACGCACTTTCACGCCGAAACCAGCACGAAAGCTGACCTGTATCCAGTCGGTGTATTCACCCTGGACCAGCGCGTGGCACGTGCTGTTGATCTTCAACACGGCGTGACCGGCCGTCTTGCATGTCACGGTGAACGGAAGCCGCAACGGACCGAGTGCCGGACCGGCAGGATGCGGTGGACCGAGAAGATCGCCCGTCACCGTCGCTTTCAAACGCTCCACGCGGTGGACTTCGCCGCCCGTCTTTTCAGTGCCATCGAGTGGGCGCGTGGTATAATGTGCGAAAGTTCCTTGCGTTCCCCGTAGGTCGGGAACACACATGGCGGACAACTGTACGCCGCGTAACTTCTCCGGCGGAAACGTCACCGGCACTCGCAAGATACCGTTGAACACGCCGTAATCGCTGAGGATGCTCCAAAACGGCCGGCTCCCGCGCAACATCCGGACATCGGCTTTGCGGCGTGAAAAACGCATGGGCCACCAGCCGATGTGGCGCCGCGCCGATCGGATCTCGACGGAGCTTAGTTTCGGCCGGTAAGTGTGCTCGTCCGGCGTTAAGAAATCGAAGATATTGTGCTTGCCGGGATTGACGCCCGTTTGAAAAGTTGACCATGCGACCGGCGAAATCGGGGGCAGTGTGCTCGCCAGGGCCTTGAAGTCCCCTTGATCGCGAAGCGCCGCGAGGTTCGGCAACTTGCCGTCGCTCAAGAGCCGCTCGGTCAGCCCATGGTCGAGTCCGTCCAGTCCGAGGACCACGACTCGTTTGAAGCGTGCCTTGCCCGGAGGTCGACGCCGAAACGCAAATCTCACGAGACGTCGAACCGGCCAAAGCAGCAGCATCGACAAAGCAGACAAGATCGCCCCGAAAATTGCCATGAACGAACCCGCGACGGCGAATCCCGCCCCCGGCCCGATGTAAGCCGCCGCCGGACTTGGAAGCAACACGATCAGCAGTGTTGCTGAAGCCAGAATGTGTCGGGAACGCATTGGATTGCCTTTGGAAGTTTGCGGGAGTGGAGTTCGAATTGCATTCTCCTGTTCGCGCCCGGCAGTGGCTTAAAATACGAAATCAAGACTTGGAAGCAACACGGTTGCCGATGTTCGATATTCCGGTCTTGATCAGTTCCCACAACGCACGCTGAATCCAAGCTTTCGTCACGAGCGACGGTCTCATGCGGGCGGCCCGCAACCCACAAGGGAGTACGCCCTTCTTCGGTCGCGCTCCCGTTCGTCGCTTCCAAACATGCACGCACGGCACGCACATGTGGCCGCCTAAGAATCTAACGTGGTTTCACCTCCAACCAACTGACGCATGGCGGTGCGATGGAGACCTTCGGTCGCTCCCGTGCGGGGTCAGGAGACCCGCGCACAGCGC
>CAZSOG010000007.1:0-17223 GCA_964607555.1 uncultured Pirellulaceae bacterium
GGAACATCGAGTACACGGTCTGCAAGCCGGTCTGGGAAACCAAGACGAAGGACATTTGTTACACGGTGTGCAAGCCGGTCTGGGAAACCAAGACGCGGACGATCAACTACACGGTGTGCAAGCCGGTTTACGAGACGCGCGAGCGTGAAGTATGCCACACGATTTGCAAGCCGGTACATTACACCAAGACGGTCAAGGTCTGCTGCGGTCACTGGGAAACACAAGTTACGGAGTGCCCGGGCCCGGTCGTCAAGAAGTGTGTCCAAGATCCTGGTTGCTGGACATGGGACCCCTGCAAATGCCGTTGCGTGTATGTGCCGGGCAAGAGCAAGATCGTGAAGATCCAATGCCCGCCGCGCAAGGTCTGCAAGAAGGTCTGGATCCCCGAGACCAAGGAAAAGACGATCAACTGCGTTCGCTACGAGCGTCAGGTCGTCAAGAAGATCGTGCCTTACAAGGTGTGCCGGCGGGTGGCCGAGCAACGCCAAAAGACTTGCACGTACAAAGTCTGCCACATGGTCCCCGAAAAACGGGTGAAGACTTGCACGTACAAAGTCTGCCATATGGTACCCGAGAAGCGGGTCCGGACCTGCACGTACAAGGTGTGCCACATGGAGCGTGAGCAGCGCGTCAAGCAGTGCACGTACAAGGTGTGCCACATGGAGCGTGAGCAGCGTGTCAAGCAGTGCACGTACAAGGTTTGCCATATGGTCCCCGAGAAGCGGGTGAGAACCTGCACGTATCGGGTGTGCCACACGGAGCGCGAGCAGCGCGTCAAGCAGTGCACGTACAAGGTTTGCCATATGGTGCCCGAGAAGCGAGTGAAGACCTGCACGTACAAGGTGTGCCACATGGAGCGCGAGCAGCGTGTCAAGCAGTGCACGTACAAGGTTTGCCACATGGTACCCGAGAAGCGGGTGAAGACCTGCACGTATCGGGTGTGCCATATGGAGCGCGAGCAGCGTGTCAAGCAGTGCACGTACAAGGTTTGCCATATGGTGCCCGAGAAGCGAGTGAAGACCTGCACGTACAAGGTGTGCCACATGGAGCGCGAGCAGCGCGTCAAGCAGTGCACGTACAAGGTCTGCCACATGCAACGCGAACAGCGCGTCAAGCAGTGCACCTACAAGGTCTGCCATAGGGTGCCCGAGAAGCGGGTCAAGCAGTGCACATACCGTGTCTGCCACATGGTCAAGGAATGCCATACCAAGCAAGTTCCTTACACCGTGTGCCATATGGTGCCCGAAAAACGCTGCAAGACCGTGGCCTATACGGTCTGCAAGCCGGTGCATTACACCAAGACGATACGTGTCACGAAATGCGTGCCGAAGAAAGTTTGCTACACGGTCACGCGATGCGTGCCGAAGGTAGTCTGCTGCCAGGTTCCGGTGAAGGTCTGTTGCCCGCCGCCCTGCCGCCGCCGCTGCCGACTGCATGCAAAAAGCGAGTGCTCGTGCTGCGACTGAGGCATGTCGAGTCTTCCTCTCCCCGGAAGCTGCGATAGTCTGGTGACTTAACGGCGGTTCGTGTCCTGGTGACCGAGCCGCCGTTTTTCGTGCGCCGTTTTATCCCCGCACGTCGACGCCGGGCCGATGACGCCATTTCAACAGGTAGGCCAGGGCGAGGAAGTCATACAATCCATGCGTGACGATGGGGGCGACCAGGTTGCCGGTCCAGAAATAGAGCAACCCGAGATACAGGCCGATCGCGGCGGCGAATGCGGCATATGTGTGCGAGATGTAGTGGCACCCGCCGAAGAAGAGCGCGGTGAGCCCAATGCCCCACCCGACGCCGGTCCAATCGATCAGAGCCGTTTGGAGCACGCCGCGGAACAGCAGTTCCTCGCCGAGCCCGGCCGCGAACGCGATCAGCGCCAGCTGATCGAGCGAAGTCCCCGCGAACAACTGCAGGACTTTCTCGTCCATCGTCTCTTGCAGCGAACGGAGTGGCCCGATCGGGTACAGGTCGCTCAGCACCAGCAGGGCGAACAGGGGCAGCGTCGCCGCCGTACCCCATAGCACGTCCCAACCAGCCTGCGAACGGGACGATCCCCCGAAGCCAGCCAGCGCCGGGTGTCCGATGAGGAGCCCGAGCAGGATGGCGGCCAAGCCCAATCCGGCTTCGAACCGCAAGGCCCACGCGACCGCCGCTCCAGGACTTTCAAAGGCGTGTTTGTTCATGTGCGGAATCTCGTGCAGCGGCCGTTCCTCAGGGCAGGCTGGTGGCCAGTGGCTGCTGGTTGACATCCTGGTCGAAACGGTCATCGCGTTGCGTCTGCTGCAGCCGAATGAGAAGCACGAGCGCCGGTACATCCGCGCCAGGGTCCGCGCCAAAGAATTGCTGTCCCAGTCCACGCGGTGGCGACGTCGCCGCGAAGACGATCGACTGGCCGGCGGCCAGCGTCGCACCCACCTTCAGTTCGTCGTAGACCTGCGTGCAGCGGCTTGTGTTGTCCAGCGACCATACGCCCTGCTGGACCGCGTATCGAGGGCGTGCTCGACCGTACTCGATGACGGGCGTGATGTCCAGGTGCGCCGCGCCGCTGCCCAACGGCGTTGATTTGATTTCGAACAACAAGCGGGCCTGGTCGAGTGACCGGCCGTGGATTTCGCCGTCGGGATCGCGCGTTAACGCGGCCAGCTTATCGATCGCGTCGCCCCGTACGAGGATTTTTCCGGGATGGCCCGCCCGGCTATGCAGACGCTGGCTGTGGGCCACGATCGTCTCACCCGGATGCGTGACCGACTCGCCGCCCGCGCCAGCCGGCGTGTCACCGCGATCCAATACCTCCTGGAGCGCCGTCGGCAGGGTCTCGCCAATCACGCCGCTCCGGAAGCCATTGCTGCCCAGCCGGCGCCGCAGTGCCGTGTCCAATGCCTGCTCGTCCACTTCGGGCCAGAAACGATCCGCAAAGCCCTCCTGCCCCTGCGGGATCCGTACAAAGGCCACTTCGAGAACCACCGTGTCCGGCGCCAAATTCGGCAAGGATAACTCAGCTAACCGACCCGTCGGCACGTTCGACCAGTGCGCGCATCCACCGACAACGCAGCAAACAGTAAACCAGAAACAACCTGGTTTCCACATGGTTCGCCCAACATCCTTGGTTTGGTCGATGATCATACCTACGCAAACGCGCGGCGCGCACGCCGCGCGCAAAACGAACGGCAGGAAAAATACCGAAACAGAACTACCCGGTCAAGCTCGAAAAATGGGCACCCCGGTCACCGGGAAGGAAAAGGCGCGTGTTGAGAATCTCGCGCAAAACCGCATGCAGAGCAAGAACGAACCGGAATCCCGTGGCCAATTTGAGTCTCGTCGCCGCGGATTTTGAACCGATTACGCGCGTGCTGGCCCAACTTGCCCAACGCTACGCCCACGGTCGGATCGTGAGCGTATTGGAGGGTGGCTACGATCTGTCGCATCTTGGTGCGGCAGTCGTTGCACATTTGCGCGGGTTAGCGACATAACGCGGGCGGTGCCCGTCACCGAAGAGGGGTCTGTGCCAGTGTTTGGGCGCGAACGCCTGGTCATTTATTGGGCGAGTGCGTCTCCGCTTCACATCCGCCAAAGGTGGATGCCACCTAGTCATAAAACATGCGCGCACCGTGCACGCATCCTGCCGCCTAAGAATCGAACGAGGCTCTGCCTCCAACCAACTGACGCATGCCGACGCGGTGGAGACCTTCGGTCGCTTCCGTGCGGGGTCAGGAGACCCGCACACAACGCTACGTTTTGTCGCGTCCGCCACCGCCGGGTTTATCCCGGTGGAGCGATGATTTTGCACTACAAGCGTCGGGAACTCAATAAGCGTGGTCACCACGGGGAATCCAGGTTGTCAGGAATCCGCGCTGCCTGTCACGCAAGCCGCGTGTTGGCGGTGCAGACTACGCAGCTCAAACACGAGCCATGTGCCGGTCACGAGCGCGGACAGCGAATCGGCGGTTGGAATGGCGGCCCAAATGCCGTTCAAGCCGAAAAGGAACGGCAAGATGACAACTGCCGGGATCAGGATCAGCACCTGTCGCGACAGGCCAAGAATCAGGGCCTGCTTGGGCTTGCCGACGGCCTGGAAATAGCCGGAGCCAATGATTTGAAATCCGATCACCGGAAACATCAGCAAGCAGATGCGAATCGCGTGCGTACCGAGCTGTAGCAAAGCCGGGTCGTTGCGGCTGAACAGGCGAATCACGGCGGACGGCGCGGCCATGACCACCAGGAAACCGCTGACGCAGATCAATGATGCGAAGGCAATCGCGACCTGCAGGGTCTTGGTGACGCGATCAAAACGCCGCGCGCCGAAGTTAAAGCCGATGATCGGTTGCGCGCCTTGGTTGATGCCGACGATCGGCATGGCGACAAACATGGCAACGGCGTAGATGATCCCCATCGCTGAGATCGCCAGGTCGCCACCGTAGATACGCAGCTGGTTATTCAGAATTGTATTCATGACGGCGCCGGCCAACTGCATGCCGAACATGGGCGAGCCGATCGCGAAAATGGCCAGGTAAACGGTCCGCCGCAAGCGGAGGTTCCGTACCCGCAAACGGAGCAGGCTGCGACCGCTCAGGAAATAACCGAGCACCCAGAGCGCCGAGACCCCTTGCGCGGTGATCGTCGCGGCCGCCGCGCCACGCATGCCCCAGCCAAACTGGAATAGAAAGAGCGCATCGAGCAGCGCGTTGAGCAGCGCCCCGATGAGCATCGTGACCATGGCGACGCGCGGATTGCCCTCGCCCCGTATGATGCCGTTCATCCCGAATGAAAGACCTTGGAGAACTGACCCGGCGATGATGATCTGCAAGTACTGCCGCGCGAACGGCAGCACCTGGGCGCTGGCACCCAAAACACGCAATATGCTGTCCAGAAACAGCAGTCCCAACGTGGTCAGAACGGCGGAAATTGCGGTGAGCAATACCAGGGCGTTACCGAGTACTTGTTCTGCCTCCGCTTGCTTTTTTTGGCCAAGCCGAATCGAGACCAACGCGGCGGCGCCGATCCCGACCAACATGCCAAACGCCATCAGGATCAACATGAAGGGGAAGGAAACGGTCGTTCCGGCGATCCCCATGGGACCGACCACCTGACCGACGAAAATCCGGTCGACAACATTGTAGAGCGCCATCGCGAACATACCGACGATGGCGGGTGCCGAAAAGGTCGCCAGCAGCCGAGGAATACTCCCTTCACCCATGCGTTTCGAACGGTCCATTTGCACTCCAAAAGATCGTCGCCCACCCGCCTGGCTCCGGCCGGACCCCGCGCGGGTGGATTCCACGCCACGCGCCCGATTCGTGCGTCGACGGTGCGTCGCCACCGAACTCGATCGCCAGCCGATGCTCCGCCTCCGTGGCGTCAGCACGCTGGATCAAGGTCCGAAGCCAACCGCTCGATCACCATTCCCTAGGTGTTCGCCTGGATCGCCAGGACAACGAGAAACGTGATCCATGCCAGCAGGCCCACGAGACTGAGCAACAGCAAAACGCGGCTTGGGCGTCGTGGATGGGGAGTCAAATCGGTCCGTTTCGTCTCGACCGGCGTGGGCTGTTGGCGGCGATTCATGGTCACTCTTCCGCGATCGTGATCTTGAACTGACGCTGAAACGCGTCTTCAAAATCATAGACGTTGTCGAAATCCTCGCGATGGTCCGTGTCCGACTTTCGCATCATGCCAACCTGAATCAAGTTGTAGACGATATTGCCAAAGTCACTGGTTGTCTCGATGCCCCAGTTGTTAAACACGACCTTGGCCATCAGGCCGAACTGCTCGATCGCCAGCTGGCGAATCGCCTCGCATAGTTGCTGGCCAGTTAAATGGGCCTCCGGTGGGAGCTTGTCCGGGTCGTCGGTCGCGACGGGGCGGCCCATGCCGAGTTCATCTTGCGCGTACGCCAACGCGTCACGGACGAATTGGTAGGCCTCCAGTTTGTACCGCGGGTCCTTCTGTAAGAGCTGAATGATGGGGTGCTGTGGCTGATTCATGATCCATCCGTCTCCGCCATGGTGACGGCAGGTGTTCGGGGCCGCGATCGTCGTAACGCCACGACGCTACGCCCTCGCTACCCCGGCTCACGCTCACCCGCGGTACCCGGCTTATGTGTTGCTGCACGCCAGGCGACCGGCATGCGTTATCCTGTCATGCAAAAAAAACGGTAACACGACCAGCGCCCAATACGTGCCACGCACATCCGCGTCCGTCAAGGAAGTGCGATCATCGCCAGCCGTTGTATTACAACCTCGAACTTCTTGCGACGCCACGGCTGCCGCGCCGCCCGTGGCCGCTACGGATTCGGCTCCGTGCCCTCCTCACGCTGCGCGTCCGGCGCCGCCGATGCGGGACGCCCGGCATGGACCTGACTCAGTTCCACCAGTTGCCGCCGCTTGTCCTCCAATTGCACGAACAACTGCTGGGTCAGGATCTCGTGTCCTAGTACGCGAGCACGACCGAGGTCCGTGTCGACATCCGTCCCGATCGGCGGGAGTGTCTTGAGTAACTTGGAATAGGTGTCGTATTCGTATCGCAAGCAACATTTCAGCCGACCGCAGCGTCCAGATATTTTCGATGGGTCGAGTGTCGCTTTCTGCAGTTTTGCCATGCGCATCGAGACCGGCGGCATCTCGGCCAGATGTCCGCCGCAGCAAACCGGTTTGCCACAATCGCCATAATCCGCGAGCAGTTTCGCTTCATCACGTACGCCAATTTGCCGCATTTCGATGCGCGTCTGAAACTCGGACGCCAATCGTTTGACTAACTCGCGAAAGTCCACTCGATGTTCCGCCAAGTAGTACACCACGATGCGCTCGCCCCCAAACAAGTGCTCAATATCCACCAACTCCATTCCCAGCCCCAATTTGCGGACGTGACGCTGGCATATCTCGAATTCATCCTGTTCGGTCGCGCGGATATGGGCGAGCTCGTTGACATCCTCCGGTGTCATTTCACGTAGAATCTGCCCGGATGGCGGATCATGCATCGCCTCCACCGCCTCGGGGGTCGCTTCACAAAGCACCTCGGACGCCTCTAAACCACGCTGCGTTCGCGCGATCACCCGCGCGCCCCGCACGTACCGTTCCTCACCACGGGGCGCAAGAAGGCCCAGTGAACGCATGGCACCATAACGGACAATATACTTCGTCATCCTAGCCTCCACCCGCCAAGCATGCACCCGTGCACTGCAATACGTCCCAGCTGTCGTGGTCGCCTCAAGTATAATCGCCAGCGCGAGACGCCGAAAGGGATCGCGACCGGCACGCGGCGGAGATGGGAGAGAAATTAGAAATTGGAAATAAGAAATAAGAAATAAGAAATAAGAAATTAGAAATTAGAAAAGTCGCGGTCTTGTGGTGGTGGGGGGGGGGCACGGTGCCGGTTGGGCGTTTGTCCGCTTCTTGCGAGAGTCGGCAGTCCGTCGCACGGGGCGAGGGGCAGGTTCTGGGACGGGTTCTTATTTCTGGTTTTCTTCGCCACGGCGGCAATACGAAAGCGCCAGCAACGCGTAGGAGGTCACCAGATTGGGGTCGCCTTCAAGCCATCGATCGTGCGGGTTGACCCACGATCCATCGGCGCGTTGCAATCGGCGCAGCGTGCGCTCAAGATCCGATCGCCAATCGTGATGCCGGCCTTCGTCGTCCACGAGCACGTCGACGTGCAGGGCAGAGAGCGCTTTGGCGAAGGTGTGGTAATAATAGTAGAGCCCGGCTTGCCCCATGCCGGGATTCGAGTCGAGCGTGTAGTGTTTCTTGATCCAAGCCACGGCGGCTTTCACACGCTTGTCATCGGGGCCAAGCCCGGCATAGATCATGCTCTTGAGACCCGCGTAGGTCATCGACCCATAGCTGCGTAGACCGCCAGCCTCCGTCCTGCCGGCCTGGCTCGATCCGCCGGCCGCCGGGGTGTAATAGAAGCCGCCATCGGGATTCTTAGCACTGAATGGTGTTGTATTATATTGCGATTCGAGGTTCTGGCACCGTGACACGAACACCAAGGCGCGCTGGATCGCGGCGCGGTCCTCCGGGCTGTTCACCGAATGCAACGCGTCGACCAAGAACGATGTGTTGGACAGGTCCGGTCGCTTATGCTTGCCGTATCCCGCACCACCGTATGCGACATTCGACGCATCGATGCTCTCACCCTCATCCCATTGAACGCGGCGCACGAACGCGTCGGCATGCCGGATCAATTCCGTGTAGTGGCCGTCGCCGTTCGCCGCTTTGAAACACATCAATGCAAGACACGTCTCGTAGTTGCGGTAAAACGTTCCTGGCTGATAGATGCCGCCGTCTTTCTGGACATACCGCGGTAGGTAGGCCAGGGCCTTGGCGACCGCCGGACTGGTGGGCGATCGGCCACTACGCAGCAGTGCCGTCGTGGCGATGGCCGTCACGCCCGGGCCCAGCTGGCTGCTGAACGATCCGTCGTCGGCCTGCCCCAGGGTCTCGAGATAACGCACCGCGCGACGGACCGATTCGAAGTTGCCGGGCCGCGCGCCTTCCGCACCCTCGGCCATGACCGTGCCAACCAAAGTCAACAAAATAACGCCGCCGGCGCGCAAAATCCAGTCGCTCATATTACAGGGCTCCTTGGTTCGGATCGATTCTTCACGAGAACGTGATTGTATTGTACGTTGCCGTCGTCGCGAGGCAAGCAACCACGCTCGTGGTGTCTACTCGAGGATCGCCAAAATGTCGTCCTCGGCCATGATCAACATGTCCTCATCGTCGACCACCACCTCGGTCCCGGCATAGCTGCTGAAGACGACCCGGTCCCCTTCCCGCACCTGGTGTGGTACGCGGCGGCCATCCGGTAGCATGCAGCCGTCCCCCACGGACAAGACGCGGCCCTGGCGCGGCTGCTCCCGTGCCGTATCCGGTAAGACAAGCCCGCCAGGCGTCTTCTCGTCCGCTTCCAGCCGCTTGATCACGACTTTGTCACCCAGTGGTTCCACTCGCATGTATCAAGCCCTTTTTTCCCGCCCTGAAATGTCTGGTGGTGCCGTTTTCGGACCGCCGGTGCCGTTCTGACTGGTCGTTTGTCGCGCGCGGGGACAACAAGGTGTAATTCTCGCACTTCCCGTGCCTTGGTTCAAGTGTTGCCCGGATTCCCGCCCGTTGCGAGGCCAATTGACCTTCAATTTTGTTTCTTCCGAATGCCGATGTACGAATCTGGGAAGATCCTGACGCCTAGACGGAAAGATGTAACCCTGTCGGGTTGGTTGTAATAGACTATAAGTGCTAGTGTTGATCGGTGGCACGGCCAGACGTGCGCCCGGTGGATTTCGAAGGACGGCCATGAATTATGGATGATGATGCACCTCGCGGAGTGGACGCCACCGAAAATCCAGTGCGCACGCGGGTTGACGAGGCCCATGCGGCGACCGTGGAACGGCACATGCCAGGCGGCCCGACAGTGGCTCGGGGCACTGTTCTCAAGGCCGACACGCCCGCCGCCGCGGGCGCGATTTTCGCCGCGGCACCCGAGCAACTGCAGCGGCACGCCGACGAGTTATCCGTCCAGTTGCGCGCACGCCATCGGGAGCTGTCTCAGTGGGAGGCCAACCTCCATGCGCGGATTGCGCGGTGGGAAGATGAGCAACGGGCGAATCGGATCTGGATTTCCGAACAAACGGCGGAACTGGACCAACGTGCGTTACAACTCGACGCCCGCGAGGATCAGCTTGGACGGCGCGCGGCGGAACTTGAAGAGGCGGACCGAACTGCCGAGTCGATACGAGCGCGCCAAGACGAGTTGGATGACCGGGCAGCACGCTTGGAGCGGTTGGAGCAGCAGTTGTGCCAGGAGCGGCAGTGCGTGCAGCAGCAAGCCGCATGGCTTGATGCGGCGCGGCAAAGTTGGGCCGAGCAGCAGCGCTGCCAGATGACGCGGGACGTGGAAGCACCTGATGTGTCAAGCGCGGTCGCGAGCCGCTCCACAACGCCAACGCACCACGCGCGTATCGAGCGGATTCGCGTCTTAGAGTCCTTGGAGCGACTGGCACGCCACCGGTTGGACTCCTTGACGCGCGAACACGCGGCGTTCGCTGAACAACGTGAAGCGTGGACGCTCCGGACGCAGCGCCAACGTCGGCAACTGGCCCGCATTTGGCAGCGCCGTCGCCAACTGTTGAGAACCCGCGCCCGCGCCATCCAGCAGCAACAAAACCAGCTGGCCGAACGACGCCAGACGCTCCACCGCCGGGCGACCCAGCTTGGCACGATGCCCGCGCAAGTCCCGACGGCACCGTCCGTACCCGCTCGAAACGTAACGTCCGACTCTCACGCGGAACCCTATCAACAGCTGGTCGACGCCTTGATCGACCAGCGGCAGACCCTGCGCCAAGCCCAGCAATCATTGCGGCGATGGGCCACACGACAACAGCAGCGACTCGAGCAGCAGCAGCTCGAATTGGTCCAGACTCGACAAGAGATTGAGGCGGCTGAAATTCGATTGGCCGAAGCCCGCCGAGACTGGCTCGGGCAATGGCGCCGGGAAGAACAACAGATTCAACGCTGGCTGGAGGTGATCTAACAGCTCGCGCCAAGGTCTGCCCCCGTCTGTTCCCGTCTGATTCGGTCCTGATAATCGTCAAAACCGGCACAGTTTCCCTGGAGGCCGCGCACGGAATTGACCGATGACGAACCTTGACGCGTCGCGCGGGATACGCGCGCCGGCTGGAACCTAGTCAAAAATTGCGTAGCTTACCAATAGTCTCCAAAGGACTCGCCTGACCATGTCGGTCGACCTGCGAAACCAGTGTTGCGATGCGACTCGACCGTCTCGAGTTTCCGACAAGCGACCGTCCCGTGGACTGTATGTTTTCACCGTTACGGCGCTGACGGTCTTCCTGGGCGGCCTGCTGCTGTGGGGGCGTCCGACCGCCGAGTCCGTTGTGAGCGTGGAGCTGGGCTGCGCGTTGGGAAGCGGTGCGGAGAACGATGGCCAGGCGGCGCCGGGCCGGGCGGGACGCGACATGGTTGCCGCCGCGGTCGATCGCCTCACGTCACCGGCCGGCATTCAACATGCGTTGGCGAAGCTCCCGGAAGTGGACGGAACATCGAACCAATCGGCTGACACGGCACGCGCGGCGCGTGCCATCCGGGGCCGTCTGCGTGTGCGACTGGACACGAGTCGATCTGGCACGGCGCGCATCCACGTGAGTTACCGCGGCCAGGATCCACATTGGTCACTGGCTCTCCTTGACCAGTTGGCACGCGATTTCTTGCTCGACGGAGCCGCGGTCGCGGCCCGGCCATCGCGCCACGCGGATCTTGGGCTGGCGCGCTGGCGCGTGGATGAAGCAAAGCACTACGAGCGCAAGGCGCGTCTCGAGCTGGATGCATTGGTGGCGACCTTACTCGCGGAGCGTGGCGTGCACGTGTCGCGTCCGGCCGTGGAACAGGCCAGTTTTGATGGTGACACGGAAGCCGGCGTGCCACGCTTCGAGGCCGAATCGATGTTGGGCAGGGCGGCGGATTCAACGCAGCGACCGAGTGCCGATGGCGGTCGCGTAAACCCGCGGTGGCGTTTGCTACAACAGCAATTGACGGACTCGACCGATCAGCTGGACAAGTTGCTTGAACGTCTTACGCCAGACCATCCGCAGGCACGGGCAGTGCGGTCAACGATACAGGATACGCAGCAGGCATTGGAATCAACACCTAAGTACGTGGATTCAGATGCCGTGGTGGCGGATGCCGCGTCGCGCGGCCGGTCGGCCGGTGCCGACCGGCGCCCCGATCCGGCGCCGCGTACGGTAGGCGCGCCATCAACGCGGCGCGACCAAGCGGGGGCCGACGAAAACGTGGCGGTCTACGCGGACAGGTTGGCGGCCTATCGCGTGGCGGTAAGACGCCGTGAGCGTGCGGAGACGGCGTTGTGGCAACTGATCGATCGCAACGCGTCCGCGCCGGTCGCGGTCCCTGTGCAGGCGCGTTGGATGGCGATGCCGCCAACGGTTGTCCAACGTTTTCAGAATCGGACGCGGCCATGGCTGGTGCTTTTCCTGGGGTGCAGCGCGATCGCGGTCGGCGTTTGCATGGTTTGGCTGACCCGCACGACGCGCGCCTTGACTCGTATTAACACGGTTGCGGACGTCAGCCGTTTCAGTAAGTTACCGGTGGTCGGGCAACTCGCATTGGACCCGGCACCGCGCGGGACGGAGCGTATTGCCACGCGCGCCAAGCTGATCCGTGGCGTCACGCTGGCATGTGAGATTTCGCTGGTCTCGATGGTCGCGCTTTTCGTCTGGGGCATTTTCGTCAATAGCGGCTTGTCGATCGATTTCGCTGACGATCCGTTGGCCGTGTTTGCCGACACGATCGTCCGGGCGATCGGCATGTGGCCTTAGGGGGGGAGTGATCAGCAGCACGAATTGCGGACCATGGTCTCGAAATTGTTGAAGTGAGCGAATACGAACCAAGAGTACGGAATCTGTCATGTATGAGTCATTTTATCAGCTAACGGCGCGGCCGTTTCTGGCGGCGCCGCTGGCGGAACGTTATTATCCGGCGGCGTCGATTGAGCAAGCGCGCGCGGCGATCACCAGCTGTCTTGAGCGCGGCGCCGGGCTGGCGGTCGTCATGGGCGCCGCCGGCACGGGCAAGTCGATGCTCTGTCACGTATTGGCGCGGCAACTGGGCGAACGTTTCGCCGTTGCCACGCTGGCCAGTGCCCGGCTCTGTACGCGTCGCGCCCTGTTGCAGAACATTCTGTACGAGTTGCGGCTCCCCTATCGGGACCGCGAGGAAGGTGAGCTTCGCCTCGCATTGGCCGAATACTTACAATCCGACGACGCGTCGGGCGAGGGCGTGTTACTGCTGGTGGACGAGGCGCATACGCTTCCCTTGCGCCTCCTGGAAGAAGTTCGAATGATCACGAACCTGGTCCGTGACGGGCAGCCGCGCGTACGCGTCATGTTGGCGGCGAACGTCGCTTTCGATGAACGGCTTGCAAGCCCTCGACTCGAGTCGTTCAACCAGCGTATTGCCGCTCGATGCTACCTGCAGTCGATGTGTCGCGACGAGACGATTGGGTATGTCATGGCCCAGCTCAACGCGGTCGGTGCGGACGCGCGCGGCCTGTTGACGGATGCGGCGTTGGATGCCGTTTTTCGGGCCACAGACGGCGTCCCTCGGCTGGTGAACCAGGTCTGTGATCACGCGTTGGTGCTCGCGGCAATCGGTCAACGACGTACGATTGACGCGCCGGGCATCGAGGAAGCGTGGGCCGATCTCCAGCAGTTGCCGGTCCCGTGGGATGGGCAGGAGGCGGGCGAAACGCCGGTCGGCAACGACATCCTCGAATTCGGTGAACTGGACGACGAACCGGTGAATGACCTCGGTGGTGACTCGGCACCGGTGGCGACACCTGCCGCGCCAGATGTGACCGCGGGCCAGGAAATCGACCTGGAGGTGACGGAAAGCAAGGTATCGGACGACGGGGAAATGCTGCCGTTTGTCACGCTGCATCCGAGCCCACGGTCCCCGTCGCATCCTCACGCCGCCGCTGACGAAAGCCTGGCGGAGGCCGCGGCCGAGTTTCGGCCGCCGGCCAACTCGGCCAAGGAGATCGAGCTGATCTTTCACGGCGCGTATGATCCGTTCGACGAGCCGTTTGAAGACGAGGAGATTCTCGTCGACCCGTATGCTTCGCTCGAAGCGCTCAATACGCACCATGCGGCGCCGGTAGCGGAAAAGCCGCGGGACCCGCGTCGTTCCGACGCGTCGTGCGGAGCGGCCGAGGTGCTCCCACCACCGGGACCTCCCGCCGGCTGCGGACCGGTTGCCGAGCCGCCCGTGTCGGCCCCGATGGAGTCGGTTGCACCGGACGATGATTCGGCCGGCTTGTTGCCCAGTGACGACCGCGACGTGTTGGAGATCTACGACGATACGCGGGACATCAGCGTGCCGGGGCAAGAGACAAGTACGCCGCCCCGGAAGGTCCGCCGTTACCAACACTTGTTCGCCGATTTGCGCGGAAGGACGGCCTGATGAGTGCTGTGCACAACGCGCGCCAACGGGTGGATCCACCGGCCCCGATCGACCGGGAGCGGATCCACGGTGCCGATCGCTGTTTCCCTCGATTATCGCACGGGGCGGGGACAACGTACGAAGTGGCCTTGCAACGGGGGCCCGAGGACGCGCGGCTCGCACGGCAAGTGCGGCGACTCACGGATCGCGTGGTCGCCGAGTTTCCGCGTGATCGGCGCGCCGCGTTGTTGATTGCCGGCGTGCCCTCGGATAATCACGCGGCCGATGTCGCCGGGCTGTTCGCCCGGGAATTGGCCAACCGGTTTCGTGGCAAGACGTTGCTGGTGGATGCGGACGGTGAGCACAAGGTCTTGAGCCAGCGCTTCGCCGCCGTCGGCGAACGAGCGTTGGCGGATATTCTAATCGACCAGCTACCACCCCGTCGGGCCATTCTGCCGTCGCTCGTACCGAACCTGGATGTCTTGCCGTACGGGGACGCGAGCCCGACGCGCAGAACGCTCGAGCCAACGCGTGTCCGGTTGCTGATCGACGGGTTGAAAAAAAGCCACGCATACGTCATTGTGTCCGCCGGGGGTTGCCAGGACATCGTGACCGAAACGCTGGCACGCTGTTGCGATGCGACTTACCTGGTCCTCCAACTGGGTAAGACGGAGCGTCTTCAGGCGGCGGCAACCGAAAGCTACTTCGCGCACGCCGGAGCTCGATTGATGGGTGCGATCGTAACCGGCGTTTCCTAGCGCTTGCCATGCGGAACGGACGGTCTCAGTATGTGGCACGGTATGGAAGAGTATGGAAAGGTCGGACAGGCATGGGTCATTTCTTGGTAACCGGTGGCGCCGGGTTCATTGGATCGCATATCGCCGAAGCGCTCGTCAAACGAGGGGATGAAGTGCGCATCCTCGATAATCTCAGCACGGGATGCCAGGATAATCTCGCCTCCTTCCGGGACGACGTCGAGTTTCTGGAGGGGGATGTCGCGGACGCCGACGTCGTGCGCCGCGCGGTGAAAGATGTGGAATATGTTTTTCACCAGGCCGCCTTGGCCTCGGTGCCGCGGAGCATCGAGGCGCCCCTGGATACGAATTCCGCCTGCGTGACCGGGACCGCCACGTTGCTCGATGCCGCGCGCCGCGCCGGCGTGCGCCGCGTGGTCTATGCCGCGTCAAGCAGTATTTACGGCGACCAACCGAGTGCTTCCAAACGTGAAACCGATCTGCCTCGTCCCCTGTCACCCTATGCGGCCGCCAAGCTGGCCGGGGAAATGTATTGCCAGGCGTTTTACCACACGTACGGTCTCGAAACCGTCTGCCTGCGCTATTTCAATGTGTTTGGCCCGCGCCAGGACCCGGACAGCCCGTACTCCGCCGTGATTCCCTTGTTCATCACGGCGATGCTCTCCGGACAACGGCCAACGATATACGGCGATGGGCTCCAATCACGCGACTTCACGTTTGTCGCCAACGTCGTTCAGGGGAACTTGTTGGCCGCCCAGGTCGAAGGCATCGGCGGCCGGTCCATCAACCTGGCCAATGGACGTTCCACGAATCTCCTGCAATTGATCAACGCCTTGAACACCATGCTGGGCGTTTCGGTCGAACCGTTGTTCGATAAGCCGCGCGTGGGCGACGTGCGTGAGAGCATGGCCGATATCACGCTGGCCCGGCAACTGCTCCACTATGAACCGCAGGTCGATTTCACGGCGGGCCTGCGGAAGTCGATCGAGTATTATCGGTCCGTGTTTGACGCGCGGCAAAAATAACGGTGATCGATAGCATCAGGATGGTCACGCCAATGAACATCGTCGGATAACGCGGCAAACCGATCCGTTGCGCCAAGTACAGTCCGTTGCCGATCGCCGGCTGGCCGATCAAGTTGCCGACGTCCAGCATGCCGAACATCAACGTCGTCGCCAGGCCCCGATATCGCGATGGAAAACTGATCGCGCCCGCCGCGACGATCGATGGAAACAGCAGTGCGTGTGCAGAGCCGGCGGCTATGGCGGGAATCGCGAGTTGCCACGGGTGGTAGACGACCAGGTAAAACAACATGCTGATCGACTGGACTACCAGGCCGATCAGAATGACTCGATGCAGTCCAAGTCGCTCTGGCAGACGGCGGGTCGTGACACGCACGACAATGGCTACCGCCGCGTAGACCAGGAAAAAAATCATGATCCCATGAATGTGCCGATCGGCCGTGAACGCGCGCAGGAAAATACGGGGCAGCCCAACGGCCAGCCCCAGGGCGGCCGCGACCAGGAGCACGGTTCCCGGTTGATATCGCCAGACCAGTTGCCAAAACGGCGGAGGTGTGCCCCGATCGGGAACGCGCACTGCCGCGCGCGTCGCCAATCCCGCCGATACCATGGCAAGGACGCCCATCAAAGCCGCGACGCAAAACATCCGTGTCACCTGCATCCGAGTGACCACGTTGCCATGAAACAGTAGATCGCCAAGCGTTGGCCCAATCGCCATGCCCAAGAACCCGGACGTACCGAGAATCCCCACGATTTCCGCAATCCGTGGCGCCGCGACCCGGAGTGAAATGTAGGTGAACGCCGAGCCGACCGAACCGGCGATACCGGTCATCATGAGAATACGCGCCACGTAAACAAGAGGACTCTGCATCGTCGTTACGACCAGGTGCAGGCCCATGGCGATCACGAACAGCGCCAGTGAGAGCAGCCAGATGCGGCGTGGCCCGTATCGATCGATCCCGACCCCCAGGAACAGCCTGGCCGCCAAAGCGCCAATCATGCCGACACCGACGATCATGCCCAGCTGACGCTCGCTGCCCCCGAAGAACAACACGAAATCGGCATATCGAAACAGCACGCTGACAGCCACCAGCAAGAGTGCGTTGGCGACGTAGCAGAGCCAGAAGTCCGCGCCGTACACACCCACGCCAGGCGGGTCCGCCGGTACGACAAGGGGGCCCGGGATTTCAGGCAAGGCAGTCATGTTGTGGTGAGAACTTGGATGGTCATGGATCGGGGTCTTTGTGCTGGGAAACTGCCACGCAACCTGGTTTCAACCATGTGCGGCGGATTGGCGAGTCGGTTCGAGGAAGCGGCGTATCGCCTCGAGGAGGTGATTTGGCTGCGCCCCCTTGGCTCACACCGTGTCTAGATCTTAGTGCTTGCGTCTCAGTGAGTGGAAGCCGGGCAGATCGAGCGAGGATCCACCACCAACCAACGGACGGATCCCGGCACGCTGGAACGTATGATTCTGCACGACCCGCC